>JAKSDM010001020.1 GCA_022360135.1 Pseudanabaenales cyanobacterium
GCCAGAGTTGTAGAAATTCCAGCGCACAGGTCATCAGACATACGCCTAAGGCAATCTTTAAAGGTGAAACTTTAGGTCGTAGGTAAGCGATTAGTAGAATCCAAAATATGTCGTAGGGCACCCCTCCAAAAACATTATTTAGCCAATTGTGGCCTGGTCCAGGATAGAATTTGGTAATGAATCCTAACGGAACAATGATGGAGAGGCTAGCTAACAGCGCGATACGATATTTAAAGGAACGGAAATGTGGGCTTGGGGAAGCCATTAAAAGCCTCGGAACAGATGAACGACAGATTTCTTGCAAAGGTAAGTTTATACCCCTAGCTTAGAGCTTTACCCTGTTCAAGTAGTAGGGATTGCGATGCCAATAAAGCTGTAGGGTAACCTTCCCTTAGTAGTTTACCCTTTACCTTCTCTTGAATTGGCGTCAGAAAGTATGACTGTTGGAAGAACTTTAATGTTTCGTGAATGCAGACCCCATCAAGTGATTTCGTGGCTGACAACGACACAGCTACTCAAAGGCTTCTAACTCATCAGCCTGATAACCCATTTCTTCAATGTAATCTTGATCGATCCGATATAGGTAATAAACCCAATCTTGCAGGTCTGGGTAGAAGGTAAGACCTGTAATGTAACCCATAGCGCCATCCTGGGTCTTTACACATTGGCCAAAGCCAAACTGTGGTCTGGAGAAACTGAAATGTTTTGTGCCAAAAATATCAACCTTCACTCATGTCCTCCAAAAACAACACTATCGTTTTCTCGGCAATTGGGTATCTAATTCCCTAATTAAATTGGCAAAAATTATCGGACCTGGAACTGCTTTGGACAGAAAAACTCCAACTCGATCTGTTAATTAAACCTTAAGGGTGCGGAAACCATACCCTGAAGCCAATAACTGATTAGTCAACCCAATCTAAATCACCAATCAGTTATTCGACGAGATTTTAAGCATGATAATTACCTTGGCCTTACAAAATCAGGGTAAATAGGCGAATTCCAATACC
>JAKSDM010000202.1 GCA_022360135.1 Pseudanabaenales cyanobacterium
ATCTATCTACTTTCATGAGAAGTGAGGATCACAAAATTGGAGTTCCGTAACATACTTGGTTATCAGAGTTTTTGGCGATCGCCAAAACCGGATATTGCTTACAGCTATAAACGGGGATATCGGGGAAAAGCTCCCTAAGGATAAATTTGAGTTCATCCGAAGTGAGAGGGTTATTAATCCCCACCCTTATCCGTTCCCATTCTTGCCGGATTCGCTTAATAGACCCAGGCAATTTATCTGTCAATGCTTTATCTGCCGCGTCAATAGCTGCAAATCCCTCACGGTATTGCTGATTTAAGATAAGTGTAGTGACCTTGCCAAGCAACAAACTATAGGCGTCCACTTGGTTACTCTGTTGGTTGAAAATTGCATTCAAGTCCTGAATAGCCTTTGTAAAAGTTGGCTTCGAGTCTTGAGAATTTCCTGTCTTGAAAAAAGTTTGTGTGAAGCTTCGGGCAACCTGAGCAAGCTTAAATTCTGAATCCAGTTCTATGGCTTTATTCAGATAGTCGTCGGCTGCCGAGTAGTTGAGTGCTCTAATGCTTAGTATGCCGAGATTATACTTTATTCTAGACTGATTACGATTTGTCCCACCCTCTTCAGGCAAAGCTGAATTTGTAGCATTGAGAGCATCTTCCGCAAAATCATATATACTCTGAACCTGTTTCAATTCATCAGATACTACAGATCTCCCTTCATATTGTTGAATTAAAAACCGACCCAGCTTACCCAAGATTGGAAAATCTGCTTGTGTGATTGGATAAGTGTTTTGAGAATAAAGTTCAATTGCCTGAGTGTAGTGATCTATTTTTAGCTCAGACTGATTCCTTAAATCTTCTAAAAAACCTAGATAGAAGGATACCTGTGGATCATTTTGACCAATTACATGAGCTGCTTTAAAGTCGTTCAAAATATCCTCAAGATTATATAGCTCTTGTTCTGTGTTAGGGTTTGGAGCCAACTGTAAATCTGCCTGCATTAGCACCAACTTTGCTTGACCTCGATGCTTATAGGCATTAGCGTTTGTATTCCCGCCCTCAATTAGGGTAGAACACGATTCATGAACATCGTTAGCCAGGTTTACTAACGCTGATGGTTGAACAAAATCATCCTGTATTAAATTGATGGGCTGCTCACACTTCTCAATTTGAGCGTTTATCCGTTGAGCGCGGGCATAGCCTTGATAGCCGATAAACCCACCCATCACAGTGACACACAGACCAGCAATCCCCCCTGCAATTACCCGTCTATCTCTGAGCCAGGCGTATCGTTCCCTAGCCTGAAGCTTGACTTTTAGCTCCCGCAGATCCTGAAGCGCCTCAGCGGTTTCAAGGTAACGGCCATCCGGGTTATGACGGATTATTTGGGTTAAAATCTTGACCAGTTCATTGTTGATCTCCACCATAGGTCGATCAGGCGTAGCGTAGCGCCAGATCACCTCGTTAGTTTTCTTGTCTATGCTAAAGTCCCTAGGATGAATACCTGTTAGAGCCTGGATTCCAATTGCTCCCACCGTATAAATATCATGACTCACGTCGGATCGCTCTCCGGCTTCCTTGGGAAGCGCATAGTCGGATGCCCCGATTCGTCGAACTGTATCTAGCTGTTCAAGACTTGCTATTGAAGCACTGATTTCTTTCAGTGCTCCGAAATCAATCAGTACAATCTTACCATCTTGCTTTCGTCGCCTTAAGTTGGAAGGTTGGATATTGAGATGTTCTAAATTCTGTCGATGGACAAATTCTAAGATCTCCAGAACCTGGATCAACAGATCCACAACTTGCATCTCACGCCATAACTTAGTGGGTGTAATCTCCTCATCTAAGTTATGGCCATCAATAAATTCCTCAACCGTATAGAATTCTTGGTTTTCCTCAAAAGAAGCAATCAATCTTGGTATTTGGCCGTACCCATTTAATTTTTCTTGCTCTTTCAGTCTTTCATCAAATAGGCTTTGTATCTTGGCTAATGTGTCGACATCTTTAGATGGGGGAATGAGCTTTTTAACGATGTAGCGTGTTTGGCTGGGTACGTCTCTGTCTTTAACCAAATAAGCCTTGATAAACTCTCCATCTTTGATGTCTTTTAGAACTTCATATCGTCCTCTAATGATTCGACGTTTATCTGCTTCGATTAGCGCTTGCTTAACCCATGCTTGACTGAAAACATACTGGTAGATTCGGTTGGCGACTGTCAGTCCTGCTTCCTGGCTTTCCACCAAACCTAATCGTAATAAGCTCCTGAGTTCTGAACTATCATCAGCAATCACCTTGTCTTGCCGCAAAATTTTTCGATAAAGCTTTAGCAAACTGATGCATTTACTATCCTCAAGAATAGCGTCGCGAATAGCGCCTAGATGCTCTGCCGCCATCTGCTTTTCCCAATCTCGAATCAGGCGAGTTCGCACCAGACGCTCAACCCGCTCAAGCTCTTCCCCCGCAGGAATCGCAGAGTCAGCGATCAGGAGTTGACAGAGGGGTTGAATCAGAGAGGGTTGTGACCCTGCCCAGACCTGTATCTCCCGAATCACAGCAGAGGGATGGCTGGCAATCTTTTCCAATTCAGGGGTAAACCGTTTAAGGATATTAGCCGCCTCAGTTCTGGCCAACTTAGATAGCTGCTCAGAAATTTCCTTGGCAATCTGCTCAGCTTCCCGTTGACTAGTGGTTAGGAATTGTTGGTCCTCATCACTGAGTTTTTTATCTTCCGCCCACGTCAGAGCATCCCGTAACGCCTGTCCACGCAGCAAGCGTGAGTCATCTTGGCGACTAGAAGCTAACCAGGCGTTCATCGCTTCTGCATAGGGTCTTAACTCAGCTAACGCCTCTTGAACCCACTGTTGGTTAAAAACTGCTTGGTAAATCGGATTGTATACCTTTAATACGCCTTCCTGCTTAACCACTAATCCTGACAGTCGCAAATTAACTTGTTCGGCAGAATCATCTGTCGGGATTTGTCCGTATTGCAAAATTTGTTGATATAAGCTCAGCAAACGTCCAGTGCTGCGCTTATTCTGGAGTAGGCGATCGCGAATAGTTCTCAGGTGTTCCGGTTCATCTTGAGCTTCCCAGTTCCGAATAATTTTCGTTTGGACAATTCGCCCAACCCAAGCGTCTTCTTCACCCGTTGGCATCGGTGAATCCTCAGCGAGGACCAACCGACAAATCTTTTGAGTCAGAAATGGCTGTCCCCCGCTCCAGGTCAACACTGCCCTCATCAGGGCTTGGGGATCGGGGGTTTTGACGGCTAATCCCTCAACTAAAGGCTGAGCTTCCTCACCCTGAAAGCCCATTAGCTCGATCGCCTTACCAATATTAAACGGGGTGCGTCGTTTATCTCGAATCAAGTCAGGGGGCGTTGCTACGCCTAACAGAGAAAAAGTCAGGCGCTTGTAATCGGGTCGGTCGACTCGCTTGTTATAGCAGGCTCTGATCAAAGCAAAGAAGTCATCAAAGGGAAACTGCAAACTCAATACACTGTCGATTTCGTCGATAAAGATGACAATCGTTTGCTCAATATTTTTGAGCAGTATATCCTCAATAAACTCTCCTAAACGCTGTACCGGCGAAAGGAGCTCACGCTCACGCCACCAGGTTCGCCATTGAAACGTGTCCGAATACTGGAAACTATTGGCGAGAATGCGCACCACACCGGCATACCATTGATCGGCTGTCACATCCTGGGCCCCAATTTCGGTCAGGTCAATCTCAGCACAGGCGACCCCATCTGCCTTCAACCGCTGAATAGTCCTTACCCGCAAACTCGACTTACCCATTTGCCTGAAGTTCAACACATAACAAAACTCTCCTGCTTTCAGCGCCTCATAGAGTTCCGAGTCTGCCTGCCGGGTGACGTAAGTGGGAGCATCAACAGGTAAACTCCCGCCGACCTGATATTGGTAGCCAGACTTTGATGCTGTGGTCATAAATTGCACCTCAAGTTATCTGCTGAAATATTGCCGATACAAATCACAGCTCGGCGCCGCATGAGCCCCTTGCCACTTGATC
>JAKSDM010001367.1 GCA_022360135.1 Pseudanabaenales cyanobacterium
GTTTCTGGCCAGCGCCATGATCCGGGGTCGGTTTCGCAAGGTTTGAATCAGCTGCTCAATCGATTTGTCCTGGGGCATTTCTTTCTCCCAAGCCCTCAGGAATCGACGAATTTGTTGGTCGCTAAATTCGACCACTTCTAGCGTTTGCTCAGTGACGCTGACAAATTCATTTCTATAGACAGCGGTGCGGCAGGTGATGATGACTCGACAGGTCTCATAGGTATCCAGCAGATCCTTAATCTGCTGAACCACTTTTGTTCGCACACTACTGTTAACTTCATCTAGACCGTCTAGCAGCAATATCAAGGTTCCTCGCTGCAAACTTTGTTGGACAAAGCGTCCAGCTTTTGGAAAATTGTCTCGATGAAACGCATCTACCAGAGCTTGAATCAGTTTCTCTTGCGTCAACTCCGGATCGCTGAGTCGGTGGAGTTCAAGCAAAATGGGCACAGGCCAGTCGGGTAGATTCAGTCGTTCTGCCCCATAGGTTAGGGCGATATGCTTCAGCAGCATGGATTTCCCAGATCCAGGGGGTCCCTTGACCATCAGTCGGCGGTGTTGGTTTATCGCCCCATAAGCGTCAATCTCTCCACGGCCTATTGAGCCTGCGACCTTGAGTGGTACATAGACTTCCTCCATATCTAGCGGTCGATTGGCCCTAAATGGAATGTGTAGTTCTTTATGTTTTTTTAATAGGGCGTTTCGATACCGTCGCAGGGCAATGCCCCGAAAGAACTGGCTTCCAGCAAGTTGGGCGTAGATTCCTTCCCCTATGTTTTCGACGGTGTTGGTAACCCACTTCTCAAGTGTTTTTTGAAATATCACCCATAGGGCCAGCAATCCCGCTGCAATCCAACCAATATTGGGTTTGACTTGTTCCCAAAAACTGGATTCCTTCTCCTCTTTCAGCCTGGTGTATTCAGTCTCATAGATTTTGGCAATGTCTGCAGCGGCCAATCCTACCGGATTGTCCTCAAATACCTTGAGTACGGTTGAGGTTTGCATGGAACTGTCAGTCTTCACATGCCGCTTCGCATAGTCCTTAATATCCTCAATCACCTCGTCACGGGGAGTCGGTTGGTTAGGCGTTTGAGTGTAGGTTGGGATAGTTGATCCCAGTAATATAGATACAGTCAGTGAGAGGGCCAAAAGGCTAATAAACAGTTGACCTTTGAGTCTCCGCTTGAGAAATTGCATGGTGAGTTGAGGCTGCTTAAGGATTAGCGTACAAATTACAAATAAGGACCCAGTAGAAGACACTGGATGGGTGGATGGCTAAATGAGTGGATGGGATTTTTTTTAGCTGCGATTTCCCTAAATACTCCATTGCCCAGATTGTAGGCGATCGCTCCCCGAAGGCGTTCAGGCTTTCGAAGGCTCTTCTGTGGCGGCTTCTCCTCCATCAAGACCGTATCTTTGCAATTACCACTTGTCACATGGGAGGGGTTAAGGTCTTCGGTCTTCTGGAAGGGCAAAACAGCGGATTCCTTTCAGCCAAAGGAAAATGAGTAGCGCTGATGATGGAAATGGTGGTTGGCGCTGAGACAAAACCTTGGTACTCTCAGGAGTCAAGCTGGGAGAAACCCTTCGTATCGCCATCCAGTTTGAGGACAGGTCGGGAATGTCTAAGTCAACGATTACTATCACAGTCAAGCTTTTCGCCGCTTATCAAGAAGCTTACGGCGTTCCAGAATTGACCCTAGAGCTTCCGGAAGGAACCCTTGTCCTGGCAGTGCAAGAGCGACTGATTGCAGAACACCCCGAACTCGAACAATGGCGCGACCTGACTCGTTTTGGCGTCAATCTGCAGTTTGCTGAACCGGACACCATGCTGCAAGACGGCGATGAGGTGGTTCTCATTCCTCCAGTCAGCGGCGGCTGAAGTCAGATCCCACGGTAGGGTGTGGGGTGTAGGGGGGTGTAGGGTGTGGGGTATAGGGTGTAGGGTGGAATGGCACTGAAATAAGCGTTTATAAATCGCTAAAAGCCCTGATTTCTTTAGAGTGGGCATTGCCCACATGGCTTATTTCAGTGCCATTCGGTGTGGGGTGTGGGGTGTGGGGTGTAGTCACTGCAAATGAAAACCACTATAAAATTGGTTAACCCAAACAACCTATAAAATAAACCACGTCCAACTTGAAACCTGGAGTTTTCCCGCCCGGCGCTAAGGTGCATACACAAATTAGAGAGTTGTGTCATATCCTAAACGCCCTCATCCCCCAACCCCTTCTCCTCAAGGGAGAAGGGTAGCCAGATTCAAAGTCCCTCTCCCCGAGGGAGAGGGATTTAGGGTGAGGGCCAAAGCTACAGTTCCCAACCTGGACTTGGTTTAAACCCCTACCCCTTGCCTTTGGCAAGGGGTTTATTTTATGGAAATTCTCATATGCATTGATAAAACCCTATACCCTACACCCCATACCCTACACCCCATACCCTGTCCTTACCGAGAGGTCTTCCACACAAATAAAAACCACCAGACGCCTTCAAAAATCAATCCCGACTAAAAAAGTCGGGTATGTTTGACGCTGATTTGCGGCCTGTGCTACTATCCGGCAAGTCTTGATAGGAAAGGCTGATTGCTCGACTTTTGTTCATAACTTAGCGCGGTTAGAGACATGATCCAGGCAACTGACAAAACCCTCTCAACTCCTGAAACGATTACCCAAACAAGCGCCACATTCACCACCCTGAGGTGTAGAGAATGTGGAGAGGAATATGAACTTGGGGCCAAGCACGTCTGTGAGGATGTGTGCTTTGGCCCGCTAGAAGTGGCGTATGACTACGACGAAATCCGTCGACGGGTGACTCGCGAGAGTATCCAATCGGGGCCTAACTCGATCTGGCGCTATCGGACTTTTCTCCCGGTCAAGACGGATAATCCGATTGATGTCGGCACCGGCATGACCCCCCTGCTGCGCTCCAATCGTCTGGCCCGCCGCTTGGGGTTGAAAAATCTTTACATCAAGAACGACGCCGTTAACATGCCCACTCTGAGTTTCAAAGATCGGGTGGTGTCAATTGCCTTGACTCGGGCGCGCGAACTTGGCTTTTCCACCGTCTCCTGCGCCAGCACAGGCAACCTGGCCAATTCGACGGCGGCGATCGCCGCCTACGCGGGGTTGGATTGCTGCGTTTTCATTCCCGCCGACCTAGAAGCCGGAAAAGTCCTCGGCACTTTGATTTATGATCCAACGGTGATGGCGGTTCAGGGCAATTACGATCAGGTGAACCGTCTCTGTTCTGAGGTGGCTAACACCCATGGTTGGGGCTTTGTCAATATCAATCTGCGGCCTTACTATTCTGAAGGTTCTAAGACATTAGGCTTTGAAGTGGCGGAACAACTGGGCTGGCAGTTGCCCGATCACATTGTGGCTCCACTGGCTTCCGGCTCTTTGTACACCAAAATTTACAAGGGCTTTCAAGAATTTATCAAAGTTGGTTTAGTAGACGACAAGAAAGTGCGTTTCAGCGGCGCTCAAGCAGAGGGTTGCTCCCCCATTGCTCAAGCTTTTCAAGCAGGACGAGACTTCATTAGCCCGGTTAAGCCTAATACCATTGCCAAATCGATCGCGATCGGCAACCCGGCTGATGGCATTTACGCCCTAGACATCGCCCGCAAGACGAATGGGAATATCGAATCTGTTACCGATGCTGAAGTGATCGAAGGCATGAAGCTGCTAGCTGAAACCGAAGGCATCTTTACTGAAACGGCAGGGGGAACGACGATAGCTGTCCTGAAGAAGCTGGTGGAAGCAGGCAAAATTGATCCCGATGAAACCACTGTTGCCTATATCACTGGCAATGGCTTGAAGACCCAAGAAGCGGTTCAAGGCTACATCGGCGAACCGCTCACGATCGAACCCAAACTCGACAGCTTTGAACGCGCCCTCGATCGCGCCCGCACCCTAAATCGTCTGGAATGGCAGCAGGTTTTGGTTTAGAAATTGGGTTATAGATTATTTTGGATTTTGGATTTTGGATTTTAGATTAGGAACTTGGGACTTGGGGTTGTCAGATTGGCAATTTTCCTAAGTTCCAGGTCTGTGATGGATTTACAGCTAAATACTGTCTTGTCCACCCATCCACCCTTTCCCGCTGGACTATCCAATTAAGGATTCATTTTGTCTACTAAGGATTCAATGGTTTACTAAAGTTATGAGTGTCAAAGTTCTAATTCCCACCCCGTTGCAAAAGTTCACTAATAACCAAGCGACTATCGACTGTAATGGCGGTAGTGTGAGTGAGTTGTTGGAGTCTTTAGAACAAAGCTGTCCTGGCATTAAAGCTCGTCTGTGCGATGACCAAGGGGAGTTGCGTCGCTTTGTTAATTTTTACGTCAATAGTGAAGACATTCGCTTCCTTGAGGGCAAGCAAACCGCTCTTAAGGATGGCGATGAGGTCAGTATTGTCCCAGCTGTAGCGGGAGGCTAAGAAATCACGGCGTCAAATTACGATCAGTCAAATTACGATCAATTGAAGCTCAGAAACGAGTATCTACTTAAATCGGGGCCGGAATATTCTGTTTGGGCTGGGTAAGAAGATAAGAGACAGAAGTTAGGAGTCAGCTATAGTCTGAATTCTAGCTTCTGGATTCTAATTCAGGCGCCCCTTCAGGCCATACTCCCGCTTTAGGTGACCGCCGCCCCAGACCGTTTCATCGCTTCCAGCAAAAATGATAAGGCTTGATCCTCATAAGAGTTTACCTGACGGTCTAACAAAGCTATACTGACAGCTTTAGGTAAAGCAACCGCAGCCACA
>JAKSDM010001458.1 GCA_022360135.1 Pseudanabaenales cyanobacterium
GCCCCTTCATAAAGGTTACAATCTGATCCACCATTGCACGAGATGCTGGAATGCCGTTCAATTTAAACCCCCCGCCTGTGAGGGTGAGAAACTCCTGGAGCGGAGCCACCAGTTCGGGATCCAATCGTTCGATCATAGTCACACCTCCTGACTTTAAAGTAACGCACCAAGTTCCATAATTAGCTACTTTGAAAGGTTCAATTGGGGGATTAGATACCCTAAGGTAGAGAGACGCCCTTTTTAGATCGCCTTGCATGAATGCTCAAGGTCACTCCGACCAGCGTGCTGATGAGTAAGAAGATAATAGTAGTAAGAAGATAATAGTGGACAGCCATATCATGATTGCTATAACTCACAACTCCTGCACGGAAATTTCTTCCCCCTTTTGTCGCACTGGATGCGGCTTAACAACTTAAAAAATATACAGAAAATTTCTGGATAAAATTTTCAATTTTAGAATTACTTTATCCCCTATTGCATTAAGAATTGGATGGTTTGTAACACTTTTCTGAAGGATGTTATCCAGACTGAATAGCTTTCGATTGTTATGGGGTCGTCCGGCAAACTCATTCTGTAACTTGGCCCATTCAATTGGTGACTATAGGAGGATTTTGACTGTTGCCTGAAACGCCTGAGTTTATTACCCACCAGTTGGTTAAAGTTTACTGAAGTCTGAGTGTGGGGCGGAGTAATTGTAGGATGGGCAAAGCCTTGCGTGCCCATCCAAACCCGAGATATCGGGCTGCATTAGCTAAGCACTATGTCAACCAAACCACTTTTCTCAGTAGAATTGTATGACTATTATTTTCTATGAATCGGAATACTTCTATTTTACGTAGATGAGAGTGGTACAAATCTGAGTGACAAGAAACTTGATTATTTCATTTTGGCTAGCATTGCCGTTCATATTGATTTTTGCCCGGAAATGTGTCGCAATGTTTCTTTACTTAAGAGAAATATTTTTCCATACCTGAAGCCAGAAGATTGGAAAATTAGAGGACGCAACATCCGCCAAGGTGATGGTCCTTTCAAGAAGACATCCTGGGTAGAGCGAATCAGTATATTTGAAAATATTGCGACTACTTTATCAAGTTCTTCCTATCATCTATTCGCCGTTCTAGTTGCAAAAAGCCTTTGATAGGTTGAGAGGAAGAATTGTTACATTCGTCGAAATTCCTTGATCGAGAAATCCTAAAGCGAAGCCCGCAGCAATAATAGCTGCGAGCTTATTGATCAACTAATCACAGATGCAGGCGCAAAGCATTTCAACCTTGCTATGAACCCCGTACAGTTCGGGATACCTTCCTGGCTCTAGAATTGCGTTATTCCCTATTCCATAAGGTTAAAGTATTGGATACTTTTGAACCCATCTATCTGAGGAATGTTACCCTCATGAAGGTGGCTTCTCAAGTAATCTCATGGGGACAGACGTTTCAGGATTGGGGTATTTGGCGACGCCGGAATCGGGTTCTGGCACAGGGGTGATAGTCCTGCAGGAATGGTGGGGCTTGGTTCCGCATATCAAAGATGTAGCCGATCGCTTTGCTCAGGTGGGGTATGTCGCTTTGGCTCCCGATCTCTACCAGGGTGAAAACACCACTTCCCCTGATGAAGCAGGTCGCTTAATGATGGCGCTTAACATTGAGCAAACGGCTGGAGACTTGCAGCAGGCTGTGGATTATCTGCTAAAGCATGAAGCGGTTACGGGCGATAAAGTTGGCGTAGTAGGGTTTTGTATGGGAGGGCAGCTGGCGCTATTGGCGGCGACTGTAAGTTCAAACATTTGAGCCGTTGTGGACTTCTATGGGATTCATCCCAACGTTCATCCTGACTTCTCTAAATTGTCCGCGCCTGTTTTAGGACTCTTCGGGGAACAAGACAACTTTATTCCCCTAGAAACAATTGAGTCATTAGTAACAGCTGTTCAAGATAGGGGGGGAGCGATCGCAACCAAGGTCTATCCGAATGCAGGTCACGCCTTCTTTAACGACACTCGTCCTGACGCCTACAATTGGGAGGCTGCGATCGCTGCCTGGGATCGCACACTTAAGTTCTTTCAGCAACATTTATAGCGTTTTTCATTTGTATTGACTACACCCCAAACTCTACCTTGCTGAGATGTGTTCAATCCAAGTAGGAATTGCTATAGAATCCTCATTAGCCTGCTGGCGGCTCCAACCAACCCGCACTCAGAATTATCGTCAATCCCATGAAAAGTACCGTTAGGGTCCAAGTGACTCGGTTAAGAGTGGTTTCAGCGCTCTTAGTACTGGTGAATAGTTGGGCTTGCCCGCCAAGGGCTCCTAATCCATCCCCTTTGGGGCTATGAAGCAACACCAGGATGATTAAGCCTAGTGCCGATACCGCCCAAATTATCTGGAGAAGTGTGGTTACTGTCATATTGGCCAACTTTAATTGTCTTGATCCCGGTGAGTTGAAAAATGCTTAGCTTGACATAGATCAGAGAAAAGCCCTGACTGAAGGTAAATGCCGAATTGTGCTTTGCGTCCAATCCGTATCATCCTAACCTAATACGGCCCTTTAACGCTCTGCATTGGCACTCTGATCGGAGTGCGGTTCATTCTCACATCATAGCTGCTGGTTTGCAGCATAGAGCGTCCAGTCATCTCTACTGGTTGAGGAATCTTGAGAATTTCCAAAATTGTTGGTGCGATATCCGCCAAACGCCCATCTTCTCGTAAGGTGACTTCCGTCCCGTAACCGGGAATTTTTAGCCCTTCGCCCTCAACCAAAATAAACGGAACTGGATTAGTGGTATGAGCTGTCCAGGGCTTGCCTTGGGCATCCCACATACATTCAGCATTACCGTGATCGGCAATGATGATGGTTGTGCCCCCTGCTTGGCTAACGCTGGCTAATAGACGACCTAACTGTGTATCAACAGCTTCTAGCGCTGTTATGGTGGCGTCGAGCTTGCCAGTGTGACCTACCATATCGGGGTTGGCGTAGTTGATCACAACTAGAGAATAGAGGCGTTGTTTAATCGCCCCGATCGCCACATCGGTCACCTTATCCGCCGACATTTCGGCGGCCTTATCGTAGGTGGCCACCATCGGACTGGGAATCAGTTGTCGATCTTCCCCTACAAAGGGATTTTCTAATCCCCCATTAAAGAAATAGGTGACGTGGGCATATTTCTCTGTTTCGGCTGTACGGAATTGTTTCAGGCCATGGTTGGCAATCATCTCACCTAAAATATTGCTGAGATTTTGGGGCTCAAAAGCCACCTTCACCGGCAGCGCCGGATCATACTGGGTCATGGTGGTGAAGGTTAGCGGGGTCACAAACTGGCGACGTTCAAATCCTTTAAAGTCAGGGTCTACAAGGGCTTGGGTCAATTGCCGAGCCCGGTCAGGCCGGAAATTGAAGAAAATCACCCCATCCCCAGGCGCTACCGCACCCGGAGCCAATCGAACGGGAACCAAGAACTCGTCTGTAACGTCTTCAGCATAAGAAGCCCTTAGCACATCGACTATAGAAAGACCATTACCAGGCCCCTCCTCGGTCATAACTTGATAAACCCTTTGGACTCTATCCCACCGGCGATCGCGGTCCATGGCGTAGTAGCGACCGCTAACCGTTACAATGCGCCCAATACCAATCTCGTCAATATGCTTTTGAAGCGCTTTAACCGCCTCAATACCTTCGGTTGGCCTGGTGTCTCGTCCATCGGTGATGACATGGACACACACCTCTGAAAGATCCTGGGCTTTGGCCATATCCAGCAAACCCAATAGATGGTTTAGATGTGAATGTACACCACCCCTTGAGCAAAGTCCGACAAGATGCAGCTTACCGCCTTGATAGCGAACTGCCTGACAAACTTCTAGTAAAGCCGGATTTTCTTGAAGCGTTCCGTCTTCTACCGCGTCTGATATGCGGACTAACTCTTGAGGAACAACTCTGCCAGCGCCGATATTTAAATGTCCAACCTCGGAGTTACCCATTTGCCCATCGGGTAATCCTACATCTTTCCCAGCGGTGCGTATCAAGGTGTGGGGGTAGGCCGCCCAAAGGCTATCCATTACTGGAGTATTAGCCAAGGCAACGGCATTACCATGGGTATTTTCTGTGTATCCCCAACCATCTAAAATGACGAGCACCATTGGCGAAACAGGCGCTTGTGTCATACTGGAGAACCCTTAGCAATTTACGACTAATGTCTAGGCGATCATAACATCCCCCCTTTCATGCTGGGGGGATACCCTGAAGGAGAATTTTTCTGGCTAGCGGTAATTCAGGAAGCCGTTTGGCCGCCAAAATCTATGGCTGATATTACAGGGATGGCGATCGCCATCCAAATAAATATTTAAGAATTGTAATTGTCAAAAGCTCTCTACCCGCTCCTTTGCAATTACCTTGGGTGTCAACCTCCTTTCAAACATAGTCCGTTGGGATGGCCAATCGATCAAAAGCGACTTTGCTTACACTATA
>JAKSDM010001119.1 GCA_022360135.1 Pseudanabaenales cyanobacterium
AGCTTCACTCAACATGGGTTTCAGCTTACTGAGGGCTGTATTCTCTTTAACCTTGCCAACAAACCAAGATGAAATTTGATCGCGACACTTATAGTCCAAATCACCAGGACTTTGAGTCGCCAACAAAATCCCAATCCCAGCTGAACGAGCCCGTTTTAATAAATTTTCCATCGGTTCTTTAGTGGATGGTTTCCCCTGAGCGGGTAAATACAGATCAGCTTCATCAAACAACACAACCGCCTGCAAACTTCCAGAAGGATGCTTCTGCGCATAGCGATTGAGATCGAGCAAAAACTGAGATACCCAAAACAGAATGTTGGCGTTATCCCCCAGTGAACCCAGATTAATGATTGATAATTGGGTTTGTTGAGGTTGATTACTCCCCAAGAACTGCTCTATCGATAGTTGTTCGTGCTGAGCATTGAAAAGATGCCCTGCCATCAAGCTGAGCGTTTGTAGATCTTCAGCTAGTTTCTTACAGTGCTTTGGATCTAACACGCCAATGGCATTGATCAACAGGGGATCCATTTCCGCAATAAAATCAATTAGCCGGTTAATGCTAAGCGGATTGTCGGTCTGTAATTCACTTAACACTGCGATCGCCTGCCCCAAAATAGCAGTGCGAGTCTTATCTTGACCAGATTGCTTATAGTTTAAAATACCCCCCAGCGCCATGGCGCAGTAGTTAGCAATTTGCTGACGTTCGCCGCTTGGCATTTGCCCTAAGCCAGTCGGCGTAATCGCAATGCTCAACGGACGCCCCTGCCCCCCGATCGTCCCGGGCGTATAAACAGCAACCTCTATGTTGTCTCTTAAAAGTTGACGAAATGCGTCTATCCTCGGGTCATTACAAGGCTTTTCCCAAGCACTGGGATCGGCATAGCTGCACAAATCTCCTTTTCGGTCTAGCAGAATAGCCGGGATACCCTGCAGCAACAGTTGTTCAATCAAAGCTAAGGCTAGGGTGGTCTTACCGCTGCCCGAGCCACCGAGAAAGGCGCCATGTCGAACCAGACTTTCTGGGTTGATATCAATCGGAGCTGGAATGGCAGTACGGCTGGAGCCCAAAGGAATTGCCGATCCTGTTGCTGGCAAGGTCGGCGCAAGTCCTTGGGGAGGCTCGGTTGTTTGACTAGTCGCTTGAGGAATTTCCTGATCGCTTACTTGTCCAGCTGTTGATGGCTCAGTATTGGATGTCGAATCAGGCTCCTCTGCTTTTAACTGGCTCAAGTTTAAAATGTTTTGCAGCGACTTTAGTCGAGAAAGGGGTTGCTCTTCCTGTAACCATTGCTGGTAGTCAACCCGTCCGCTATAGGTTTGTTGAAAGCTTTGGATAGCCGCCATTGTTCGCCAATCAGTATTCGAAATCTCGGCGCGGCGTCCGCCCTCACTGATAAATTGGCCGATTTGTTGAGCAATTTTTGTTCTAGGATTATTAGGAAATTCTGTAGTCCTGAGAATAACTGGCGTTTGATTGACAGCGGCAGTTTTAAGCGCACGAATTTGTCTAGCCAGTGCTCCGCCTTGTGGGGTTTTTTGGCACAATCCCAATAGCAAAGATTCCTTAACTGTATCCTGACCCAGCCTAATTTCCGTTGTCAGGAAGTTTCTCTTAGTTCTGACGATAAAACGATAGCTATTTCCCATCTCCTGAGCGCATCGCTCAATGCTATCCCCTAAGAGTTGGAGTAAACTTTGATCGTCATCGGGTGGCGAAGATATATTTGTTAGGAGATGGTTCCAATGTTGACTAAGTTTTGTGTCTTCGATTGTGTCTCCATTGTCTATGTCTTCTTCGTCTGTAATTGGTTCTTTGCCTGTTGCAATGCTGTCCTCTCTTTTTTTACGGCACCAGTCTAAGATACGTCGAGTTGGGAGTCCAGAGAGTTTGTCTACAGTACCTTTAGGGAAAGGATATAAAGGATTGTATTCCCCCTCAATAGCAGTATCAGTCAAATCATAGAGATATTGTAATCGCCGGGAAATGATCTGCTCAATATCATCAGATGTTCTCTCGGCCTCGAGCTTGATAGGTTCTGGGTCCAGCTCTAGACGATCGAAATGGGGTTTAGGCAAGTGCTTTTTTAATAGGTAATAGAATTCTTCTAAGCATGAGACAACAACAATCACATTTGGGATCTCGGCCAGAGTGACAATTGTCTGCATTGCTTGCCGAAATCGTTGTCCAGCTTCTTCCATGCTGTGTATGTCTTCTAGCTGATCGAGGCAAATTACGAATGCCCCGTCCATGACTGCCCGGATCAGATTTGCTAGGGACCTTAGCATGCGCAGAGGATCATCTTCCTGATCCCTTGAGGTCATCCCTCCCAATTTATTGCTATCGAAGTCCGTCAAGTGTTCACAGCGCAGAAGTTTGAACACCTTAGCATTGATCTCCGGTTGACCAGGCTGGAGATACAGTAGAGTTCGAATCAAATCCAAATCGATGCCAACGAAACGTTCTAAGGCCACAATCCGATCGGCAATGGGGTAAATCAGTTCTACCAGTTCATCTTGATTGAGATTGTCCTCCCTCAATAACTTCAGCTCATTAGGGGTGATTCCCTGGGTGTCTTCTGCTAAGGCGTTTGAAAGCTTCATTAGCCCAGTTATGGGGCTGAAGGATTCGTAGTAGGGCTTATCGAATGAATCAATAGTGTTTCTTAAAACGTATCTAGCATAGTTGGCAACTGCAGCGGTCATCTGCATGTAGCTAAAGAATCCTTGATTTTGCCCGTGGGTTTGATTGCGAAAGACGCGCATTAAATGGGTTTTACCTGCGCCCGATTGCCCCAGCAGCAAAAGAATACGCCCTGAGTCACTAGGTACGCCATCGTCTATCCGGTTGAGCAGTCGCCCATAGGTAAACCGTGCAGTTTCGTGGATGGTCTCAATATCGTAGGGATCGGGCTGCCAGATTTGATTCTGATGGGTTACCGGATGAAAAATATCCAGTGCATTTTTGGAACAAAATGCGGCTAGTCGTTGATCTGTTCTCATTGGAGTCGGCCCTAATCAACACGAATAAAATGAAATGTACTGTTCAGGTGAGTGATTTCAGAGGTAGCTACATCCTCAGGGTTCAAAGCATAGGCTAAATCAGCACGGTTTAAGGTGAGTAGGCGTTGGCGGTTAGCTTCGATGAGTTGCTGTTTAAAGTCCTCTAGGGTGAGGTTAAGGTCGGGTTGCTTATTTTGAAAGGTTTCCCACACCTGAGAGATAAACACTTTATGATCCCCAAATCGCCCTTCCTGCGTGGTGTTCGCCGCCTCTAAAACGGCTGCGGCAAACTCTGAGGGCGTCAGAGCAGGCAGTGCATCGGTGCTCTCTGGTGTCTGAGGGGTTTCCTGATCTGCAGGAAACGGCTGTGATTGAGAATTAGATAGGGCTTGACGCAAAATTGCCAAACGCAACTCATCTGGCTTAGTCTGTCTGGCATTGACTGCTTTAGTCACCAGCTGCTTCAAGGCTTTTTCCCATTTCAATGCTTTGGGCGCCTGCAGCAGATCGTTAAGTAATATCTCCATCACTGCGCCTTGGCTAAACGCTCGCTGACTTAGCTGCGGGAGCTGTGCTTGCAGTCGTCCGGTTACATTCGGATCACATAGTTGTTGCCACAGTAAAGCATTGCGGGCCTTGGTTAAGGTAGGAAAATCTTCTGTCGATAGCTTAAAATAATTCTGCAAAATGACGGCTCGCAGTATATCGCCATCGGCTAGGCGTTTTTGGGTATCTACTGATAGGGCCGGTAATTTTAGGGCATAGGCGATCCAATAGGTGTTTCTTAGGGGAGTCCACTGTAGCTTTGGCGGCAGCGTTTTTATCCTGAGCAAATCGAGGGCCTCCTGATTTCCGGTTTCAGTTATCTGGTAGCTCGATCTTCTAATTTTTTGAGCATAACCTTGGGCAATAAGGTGTGCTAATGCATGCTCAAACTTTTCAGAAAAATCTGAGGCTGATAGCTTGCTTGTCGCAATAGTTTTGACAGATTCCTTAAGCTCACCTTTGGTGCGGCCTTTTTCACTGGCTAGGAGCAATCGACTCAGGATTAAGTCAGGTAGAGCAATGGGTTGCAATGAGAGCATTATGCCTCCAAACAGATGGATTGTTGAGTTTTTCGTAGGGCTAGAGCTTGACCAATCATATCGAGGATTTCTTCAAGGCGAGCCACTACATCTTCTGCTAGAAAACGCAAAACTATAAACCCTTGCCGCTGCAATTCAAAATCTTTACGCCGATCGCGCCGATAGTTATCCTTAGACCGAAAATGATAGTAGCCGTCGATTTCGATCGCAATTTTGGCGTCTGCGGCCAGAAAATCGACCTCCATGGGGCGATCGCCAAAACAGATATCAAGTTGAGCATTCACCTGGAACTGTCCAGCAGTGCTGGGGTTAGCTTCCAGACATTGAAATAAAAGCCACTCGGCTTGACTACGGTAAACCTCATCCGCTTTGGAAGTATCAGGTTTGCTGGCTGATTCGGTCAGAGAGAGCGCGGTTTCTAGCAATTCTGGGGTAGCGCCATACTGTTCTGCCAGATGAATGATGGCCTGCTGGTGTGTGTTTGCTTCAACCCCGCGATCGCAAAGCCATTGCTTTAGGGTATCCGAGTCCGGCGACGCCACCTCAATCATGCCGCCTCGCAAAATAGCTTTCGCCCTAGATTCAGGACTCTGTTTCAGCAAATGTTCGGCTTGGGCGGGTGTAAGCAATAAACCCAGAGGTATCGTTGGGATAGCTTCGACCAGTTGGGTTAGCCTAGTTAAGGTTACTTCGCTTGATGACAGCTCGTTTTCAGCATCAGGTAGTCGTACTAAAATACCCGGTGCTGCGTAATGGGGAAGGAGCTGCTCTACGGTAGTGAAACTCTGTGCGATCGCAGGTAAATTGTCTTCCTTCAACCCACTTACTAAGGAATCTGCCTTTGGAGTCGTTAGCAAGGTGGGTTGGGCTTTCTGGTCCAGTAACCACCTTAGAAAAAGAATTTCAGTGGAGGTATGGGACAGCCGTTGCCAAAACAATGTCGTCTGATATTCGCTGGCATTGTCCAGCCAAGCAGCTAACCGATCGGAGGGTTTGTCGGCTAGCATTGCGACTTTCTCTAAAATTAGGGAGTATAGATTGTACTCTTTAAGAACAATAGACAGCCATGACATGAACAGTGATAGCCTCGATTCATAGGCATAGGTCACCGTTCGTCGATTAGCGCCATTTAACCACTGTGACCAAAGTTGTTGCGCAGCTACTGCACCCCCTACTAGAACTGACAAAGTTGGAATAGATTGACACCGCCGAGATTGATGAAGCGCTAACTTCGCAAGAATAGTTCTTTGTTGCTGTTCAACCACCATGGTGAAATGAATATCCTCTTCAAAATGAGATTATCCATAATGGCAAGTTCTACTCTAAGTTACTGAATCATTAAATTCAGATTCAATAACCAAGACAGGATAGATATTGTGTGAAGGAACACACCCTTGTATTTGGAGATTGAGAGAAAATCTTCTCAGGAGTGACTCTGGA
>JAKSDM010001135.1 GCA_022360135.1 Pseudanabaenales cyanobacterium
CCAACTGTTTCGTCAGCGGGCGATCGATTTAATTCGGGCTCAATACAGTCCGAATTTAGAGCTTGTGAAAGCCTTTATCAAGCAGTATGGAATTGACTTCATGCTTCTGGAGTCCGGCTCACTCACCTCTGAGTACATTGCCAATAGTCAATTGATTCAGCAATATCAACCCATAGCCGCAGACGCCCAGACAAGTCTAGAACAAGGCGTCATTCCAGCCCTGCAGCAAGTTCTCCCCAACTGCTCAGTTCTGGAGGTTGAACAGATAACTGTTTTAGAGGCGAACTGCATCCTAGCCCAGTCGCCAAATTCTGATGTTCCCTCGCCGCCATCGATAGAATATGGACTGAAATAAGCGTTTATAAATCGCTAAAAGCCGTGATATTCCGTAGGGGGGCATTGCCCACATGGCTTATTTCAGTGCCATTCAGGGCTACACCCACCCAGTCGGCAAGGCCATTCGAGCTGATCTATAATTCTATAGCGCTTACCCGCAAAGGGGTTAAACGGAGAAACCGCCAAAAATTAAACCCCCAGAAAATCAGTGATCTGCCGTTGTCAGATACTAACTGGCTTGGTAAAACTCGGGTATTACAGAGCCCATTTTAGTAGTGGACACTTGCTGGGAAAGACTCTGCCAGCAAACCTTTCAGCGAATTTGACGAGTAAACTCCTTGCCGATTTGATCGGTAAATACACCAACAATTAAAATCAGAAAATCGCCTGATGTCTTAACCCGATTTGATCAGCCAAGATTAGTTGAAAGGGCTGCCAACTTTAAGCGGGACAATTTGGACAAGATAGCCTTCAGCCAACTCTGAGAGAAGGGCAAAGCCCCACGACTGTCAACCATCAGCCCAAAACTTTATGGCTGGTGGTTGACGGTTGACAACCAGGCTGCTCAGAGACTGGTCCAACTTAAGTGAATACCCGTTCACCCGATCAGATTTCTGATAGCTACGTTATCGACATTAGGTTTAAGTACTAAGAAATTGATTGACATGGCTGATCAAACAAAGAAAGCCCTACGCCCCAATCCGTTTGGCGCCTATCGGGATCCCAACACCGGCCAATGGGTAACCGTCATTCCCCCGTCACAGCAGCAAAGCCAATTGGTCAAGCATCGACCAGAAGGAACCATAAAAATTGCCGAGTTAAGTGGATCTTACAAGACAATCAATCTTCCTTAACGCTATATGAATTTACTCCTACTTGCCGTAGCGAGGTAGGGGGCTTCTGCTGGGGAGACGGCTATATCCAGCCTTCATCGAACTAACCGATGGGAATCTGAGGCGTCGTCAAGTTCAATTACCTCTGCGCCAAAACTTGATCGAGTCGCTCCAAAACAAATTCTGGTATTTCAGTTTCTGTCTTTTTAGCCAAACAGCAGTCTCTCAGCGCTAACAGAAAATCTCTAATAGGGTCAATAGATTGGCGACTATCATCTATCCTATTTAGGAGGTTTTCCCATTCATCAGCAGAATTTAAATCTATTAGATACAGTGCTGCTAAATATTCTGCAATTGGATCAAGGACAAAACGAATATGCTCTTCGGGATCTTGTTGCTGTACAATTCCTAAATGATTTTCCCCTAAGTAATCCAATCGCTCCTTAAAATCTCTTGTGTCGTCAATTTCTCTTAATGCTTCTAAAATATCATTGAGCTTGGCTGAACTAGGTTGAAAAGTTTTCTTTAGACACTTCCAAGCGATGATCTTTGCATCGCGACGCACATCAGAATTACTAAACTGAGACTTTTTTCTATTCCTAGTTTGATTTAGTTCATTCAAATAGCTAAGAATGATACTGGAAATTGATGTAGGAAGATCTTGATCTGTACCATTCTTTTTGGTGAAAATCATTTGTTCTGCATAAAGTTTTGCTAACAGAACGGTTAGTTCTCGCTGACCAGCAATTTCTTTGAGGTGGGCGCAGGCTCTGAGAAATAAATCATCGGGGTATAGCGATCTTTTATCCAATTGAGTGAGGTATTCCCCGATGAAACTAGAAAGTAACTCAGCATTCAGTGAACAGGGTTTAAGATGAGTTTTAGTGAAATCTTTCAGAGATTCTTCATTTCGAGAGGTAATAACAAAGGCATTAACAGGTAGGCTCTCGATACCAGCCTGAATTTCCGCCTGAGTTTCCGAACTCAGTTCTGAAAAGTGATCAATAATAACAAGAATGCGGCGTTCTACCAGTAGGCGAACAACCAATTCTTCAGGAATCAATTCCTTTTCATTGGTAAGCGACTTTAACTCTTGACGAATTGCTTCTTTTAGGGACTTCTCGGAACTTAGTTCTCCTTCAATGAGAACTGGCGCCATTAAATGGTTGCAGAGCCGTTCCGCCTCATTTGAAGTCATTACCCAATTCGCAATTTGGCAAGCAACACTCGTTTTTCCAGTTCCCCCTTGACCATAAATCAACACTCTGATAACCGCACGGGCAAAATGGGATTTTAGGTCTTCAGGCGTTAATTTATGCTTCTTATTGTCTAACTCAACGGGAATAAGGAAGAAGTGGATTTGGCGATCGCTAACGGTTCGTTTCTGAGCAAACCGATCTCTTACGGGTTGAACTCGCGCTGCCACCCATGCGTCAAGGACTCTGGGCCGGTATTTGAGAAACCGCACAACCGCAATCGGCAGCTCAATTGGCATAAGCCAGGAAAGTTTGATGTCCGTCGGTAGCAACAATAGCCATTGAGGACGAAGCCAGAGAGTCGCACTATAGAGAATTGCAAGAATCACTGCCCCTTGTATCCAAGGATTCTTCTGTAGAAAGTCAGTAATTCGCTTAATTAAGCGAGAGTTATATTCAGTCCTTAAAACCTTCTGTGCTGCACTAATATTGCTCGCAGGCTTTTTTCCAATGTCAGGCTCAGCAACATTCAGAACTGTATATACTTGATCTAAGTCCGATATTGCTTGTTCTAACTGTTCTAACGATAAGCTATCTACCTGATTCTGAAGACTTAAGCCCAATCGCTGTAGAGCAAGGGCAGCTGTCAATTGCATACTACGGCTGTTACTATCCTCAAATGCTTCAACTAGGGCAGGAATAGTTCGCGTTTTGAGGATGGCAGGAGCAGTATTATCTGACTTAACACTGATGCTTGGTATTATTGAAATAATCCAGAACTTTATAGCTTGATCATTTTCTATCTTTAATTGCTCAACTAAGACAGTCAAGGCATCATCGACTTTGGCGGTTGGGATACTCTGATCAAGCTTTTGTACTGCCTTCAGACGCTCTTGCCGATCCCGACTCTGAAGTTTCTGGATTGTTTCAACTGCCTCTACATCCGATAATTCAGCGTTTACAGAAGCAGCCAAAAAAGCAGAGAAAGCTAGGCAAATAGCACTTAGCTTAAACATTGCAAAACATCCTAAGAGAATGCGTTGCCTGATAATTTTACCAAAGGACAGATACATAGATAAGGCTTAATAAACGCTGCCACATTGAGTTTTATGAATAAGCTATATTCCCTGCTAGGTAGAAATTGTAAGTGGATGGTATTTGGTCGCATCACTAGCAGATACCAGCTTCCTATATAAGTAGGTAGGGGCTGAAATTCTCAGCTATGTAACCAAATGTAAATCAGGCTGAAATCTTTTCACAGCTAAGGAATTTGGCGATATTACAGAATTCAATTTAACAGAGTCTTTTAAGCCCTACCTACTTAATAGGTTCATTGAGTTCTTCTTCACTACTCCCGATGCGAACATTGTAGGTTTTGCCTTCTTCTAAATTTAGAGGATCATTGGGTTTCAAGGCTTGATTACTACCACTATAAGAAGCTTGGTTAATATCCAGTAAAGGCTCAACGCGTATATAATATAGTCCGTCGTTTATTGGTAAAGAGTCATTCAGAATTAACTGATCAATTTGCCACGTTGCTTGCCCTTCAAATACTGTCATCTGATGATGCCCCTAAAATGGAATATGTTTCACCTAAATTTTATCATTACTTATATACAGTAGGGTGTCAGAGGGCGCTAGACCTCTTCAAAAATGCTAACAATCACTGGATTCCTGCAAATAGAATTCTTGCAAATATAGCGATCCTAGATGATTTGTAAATACAAAAGGCTGTTTTAGAGTCTTGCAATCCCTATTTGACAATGCTCCCCGTTGCATAGGATTTACGACTGATTTAGGACTTCTATAATAGAAGCGGTTTTTTGTCTGCTCTAACCGACATTCCGTGCTTCCAACTGGTACATCGGATATTTATTACGAATATTAATTACGAAACAATGGGGAGCACAGAAATTTTCGCTGGCAAAATTTTCAAGAGCTATCCTTGATTGAGAATCAGCCTCATGTAGTTCATATCAGCTTATAGACTTTGAAAATCTTGTTCCTAGAGGCTTCCGATGTTGATGCCAGAGCTTACC
>JAKSDM010001648.1 GCA_022360135.1 Pseudanabaenales cyanobacterium
AATGATCAAAGCCTGACGTCTATAGTCAGTGGTTCGTTCCCATCGGCCTTGCCGGAGTGCGTCTTCAAGCACAGGCAGCCATTGACGGGCTTGCTGGCGCGGTTGGACGCCTGGAATCACATCCTCTGAGGTAACGGTTATCAGCGTGCGATCGCTGGCTTGGCTGCGAATTGTAGTCAGTGAGCCTTCTGAATCGACATCCATCTCAATGGGCTGCGGCGATAGCATTTCCTGACGTAAGTCCGAGTTGATCTTCTCAGCCCGTTCAGCCGCTGTGAAATTACCCGCTCCCCCTACCTCAAACAAAAACCGGCCATCTACAACCACAGGCGCTTTTTCAACGCTAATGGAGGTTTCAATCCGGGCTAGAGCGGCAGGACTATTAAGCCCTAACAACAGGGTCAGAAGACCTAACCCGAAAGCAATCCAGCAACGTTGGCGGCGAGGCGATCGCCGAATCATGGTCTCTAGGCATGTCGATATTACCGCCTGCAGCCAACGGCGGAACGGCCTAACTTGCCTACCTGAGTCTTTAAGGAAGACAAAGTCACTCCTCTGATGCTTAGGAAAAGCCATCAATCAATCTCTGAACTCATAGAAGTTAGCCAATCTCAAAACTCGTAGAGGTTGACGCTCCTGGAGCCCGAGGGCGAGCCTGCTCCAGCAAAGTGCGAACCAAAAACCAGGTGCCAATCCCAATCACAACCAGTACCACGATGCCAATCAGCCAAATCACCATCGTATTTTGGTCAGGCGATTTCGTATGTTGATCGGTGCCCCTCTGATAGTTACTACGTTCGGTGCGGCCAGTCAATTCGGTTGCGTTGAGATCTTGCTCCTGTTGCATTGCTACGGTGATCTTGTACGGCCCAATTCGCAAGGTGTCCTGACTGGAAAAGGGTTGGCGTTTCTGGCGGATAGGCTGACCATTGAGAAAGGTGCCATTGGCGCTCTGATCGAGGATGTAGAGTCGGTGGTTGATAACGGTAATCAGAGCATGAAATCGAGAGATTTGCCGATCTGTTAACCCAAGATGAGCAACTGTTTGGCCATCTAACTGGGCTGGCATCTGATCAGTGTCTCGACCAATCGCAATCGGCGGTGACAACAAGCGTTGCTGAAATTCATCCGTTTCGGGATCTTGCCAACTCAATTGAACGTATACAGACTTGGCGGACATGGGGCAATTGATAAAAGGTAAAAAGGCAGCTCCAAGAATAGTAATCGATATCTAGCATCTGGCTCATTCCCTGAAAACCAATCGGTGAATTCGCCTGATCAGACAGAAGTCTTGTAAAGACTGGGTTTCATACCATTTTCGGTTGGACTTGTAAAAAATCCGGGTGAAACCGAATAACTCAACCCTTGACAAATATATTCTTATAGTCAGAGGGTCGGTATCTTTATTAAAGTATTCATAACCCTTGAAACCCGACTGCTCTAGTTAACGTCTTACATCTACTCTCCAAAGTAAGTCAGGCTTGCTTGACTGACAAGTGCTTCCGACAAGGCCCCACAGAATTCTATAGCGGTTTTCATTTGCATTGTCGACCCCCTCCCCGAATGTCACTGAATTAGGGCTGGTGGACATTACCTATGGTATGTCTGGATAATCTGATCAGGCGCGGCTGTAATTGAGTCCAAGATTACCTGCCGATTAACCCAACTGTGTCCGAGAGTGATTGTCTTTACAAAGACATTCCGTGAGCAGTATGTCTGTTGAGCAGTGAAAGACAAGTAAGCCAGCATAATAAGGTTAGATAATATACATCCTTTGAGGGATTGGGAACATATGGACAAAATCAACTTAAACGAAAAGCTATCCCAGTTTTCAGACTACTGGTCGCCAAAGACCATTACACAGCTGAATAACTACGATATTATGGTTGTTAAAGTAAAAGATGAGTTTGTTTGGCATCAGCATGATGATACTGATGACTTTTTCTTAGTTCTAAAAGGGCGTTTGACCATTCAATTGCGGGATCGAGATATCCATCTTGAAGCAGGTGAACTATTTGTTGTTCCGCGTGGTGTAGAGCATCGACCTGTCGCAGAGGAAGAAGTACATCTTTTACTTATTGAACCGTCAGGAACCCCGAACACGGGAGATAAGCTTACAGCAGCTATCCGACAAACTATTTGAGGTTTTGTTTTGATATTCCCCCTATTGGTGTGTCAATTAAGCCGGGAAAGTTCGATCAGGAAGGAAGGCAGAGGGCGGAAGGCGGTAAGAAATTGGATTCTGCCTTTTGCCTTTTGCCTTAGGGATAATTTCCCGCTTTGAGTTGAAAGCGTTCCGTCGTTCCGTCCACTGTGAATCAACCTGCAGAAATAGGCAGCCCCAAATCCACCGCAATCCGATGGGCGCATGCAACCCCGGAAAATGCAACAGCGTTTAGCCCTTGTCCTGGGAAGGTGCTGTCGCCCACACAGTAGAGTCC
>JAKSDM010001533.1 GCA_022360135.1 Pseudanabaenales cyanobacterium
CCCCCCATCACGGTTGCCGACAAATCCCAAACACCGATGTATAGCCATGCAGAAAGGTGGTATTGCCGATCGGCCCAATTTCCCCATTGCAGAAGAAGCCGCTGAGGGGAACCTGCTTCAGGTAACGGTGGAAGAGGCGGGAATCGAAATCGGGTTCATTGTAGAGCCCTTTCCCGCGACCCGCGCAGGAGAAAATCAGCGCCCCAGCCGCTGCTAAAGAGTCGCCAGTATTATTCTGCTGCTGGTAGCTGCTGAGCAGCATTTCTAGGTCTTCAGCAGAGGTCTGGGCGTCCCGTAAATGGAACTGGATGCGTTGACCTAAGCGGACGCGTTCGGCAATTGCGATCGCCCCAATCCTAGGATCAATTCCGATTAGATTCCGAATCAAAAAATCTCCCTGCCCCAAATTTTGCTTAAAGCTGCTTTGAGCCACGCCAATGAACAGGGAATTCTGAGCCAACAGACGATCTTCCTCACTCAGATCCTGGAAGATTTCCTGAAGCGCTTCCAAGGGGGTGCGCAGTGTCTCAGACACCGACCCTAAGCTATTGGAATCATCCTGTCCCTCTAATTTAAGTAAGATGTTACGCTCCCCCTCGGCCACCCGATAGGGCCGACCAATCGGCCGACATCCTTGAGCCACAATTGCATCCAAGACCACATTGCCAGATAGCGCCAGCCCGACAATCCCCTCGTTGTATAGGCGATCGCCACAGAACAGCCCGCTACTGCCGTTAATACTGCCGATACTGGCCACCCCCCCGACCTTGACTGAATCTGGATAAGCAAAATCTAGTCCCTGGAGCAAATCATTAATCCCGGCGTACATCGGATCCGTCATTAGGATGAACTGAGGATGGATGTCAGGCGGAACACCCACTAAATCGACCCAGGCCTCAGGCGGGCTATCCAGATCCGGTAAGGTATCGATAGAAAAGTGAAAGCTATGTAGCTTGACATCAGGCAAACAGGCTAAGCTCAAACTCAGTGCTGAATTGTCCTCGATTTCAGACGGTTTGCCCTCGGCGGTCATCCCGACAACCCCCCCGCCACTACAACCAATCAAGGTGGGAATAGCAATTTGCTCCCGGATTAATGGCAGCAGACGAGGATACTCACTAGCAAAGGCAGAGGAGATAAATACCAAACCCAAATCAGGCGAGGACTGGAGTTGCTGCCGAGCTTTCTCAACCACTTCCCGAACAGCGCCTTCTAGGGAAGGGCGAGTTGATATCGCACCTGACCATTTCATGGATTGAGTTACTAGCGGCACTTTGACAATCCTCCCGATAAATTTCGGATATTTCAAATGGTATTTGGGCTATTTGCTCATGCATGGCGATCGTTGAAGGACCCGCTGCAGGTCACCTTATTGATATGGCTAGGCATGAATGATGCAGCTAATACACTAGCGTATACGCTAATATGTTAAGCAAATTGAAGTAAAGTCTAGCGAAACTTCAATTCGTGTTTATAGCTTAGGTCTAACCAGTCCTTTATGAAACCTTAAGAAAAGGAGGCCCAAACCCACTTAGCCCTTTTGCTACTGTATATACTGTTGGGTAAATGTGTTGAATAAATGCAGGAACAGATTGGGCAAGCGTAGTCTTGGGTTTAGATCCACCCTCGGATCCATAATTACAAGACCGCTGGATTTAGGATTGATGAGCTTTTAACATCATCAATCGCCAAAGCGTAGTTAAAGTGGTGGGTTCTATGACTGATATTCAAGAGAAGATCGCAAGAGAGCTTGAACAAGCTCGGTCCGCTTGTGATATAAACGGTAGCACTTCTAATGAATGCGCCGCCGCTTGGGATGCGGTTGAGGAATTACAAGCAGAAGCTGCTCATCAAAAGCAACAAGTGACGAAAAATTCTCTAGAGCAGTATTGCGACGACAATCCCGAAGCAGCTGAATGCCGGATCTACGAAGACTAGAGGCTCTTTAAGAAGAGGGGTGCTTCTTGCCAAATCTCTGTTTACGCGTTGTCTAATTCATCGTTCTTTGTTCTGACCGAATAACATAAACTTGAAAGGGTTGAATCCTCTTAAAACAGGATTGAACCCTTTTATCGATTGACTGATTGTCTCAGCACTTTCATTCAATTGACTCGAAGATTATGATGAATGGGGCGCTGCACCATGCTGTCCCCTTATGTTGTGATCAAAAACCTATGCTAGATATAATTGATATCACGCTATTGCAGAAATTAGTGTGGACAGATTACCGATTGGCGCTACTGTTTGCAGTGCTCATGCCCCTGGTATTGTTGATTTGGGCATTTGTCCAGAAGGCAGAGACGATTCATCATCTGCTCATGATTTACTGGAAAGTTTCCAGTTTGTTAGCGATCACCGTGTACTTAATGATTGGGGGATTCGCTATTAGCTTTGTCTCATCACTAATGGCGAGGGTTCTGATCCCAACCGGGCTGTGGTTTTGGCTAGACCTCAACGAAGAACTGATAGAGCAGCCTTCAAATCCCCTCAAATTGGCGTTTACCTCTTGGCGCTGGGCAATCACAATTTATATGACGTTAGGGGCGATCGTCCAAATCAACTTCCTTCCTTGTGCTTTCTCGCAAGCAACTTTTTCCAGCCCCCAATGTCAAACGTGGCTGGAAGCCCCCCTACTGTATAAAGATTATTTTCACGCCAACTCAGCCCATGGATTCCTAGGGTTTCTAGGCATTGCTGGGTTAGTCGTTTATGTTATCTACCTTGGCTACTTTGTTTTAATTCGCCTGGGCAAACAGGGACGGTCTGCAACTCATTAGGAAATTGGTTGTTAGGAAATTGGTTGTTATGAGCAGCTCTCTTTCGGCTGGCTACAGGCTCGAACAATATACCCTCAAACAACCCCAAGAGGTGCTGATTGTCCAGGCTGAGATTGAAGGTGAGCCTGATCAAGTCATGATTTTCAAGGGCTTTTCCAGTTCGCTCATGCGTCCAACCGCTTTTGATCCCGACATCCCGGTTTTACCCCAAAACGCCAAAATCTTATCTATTGATCGGCTCCAGAGTCCCTACACCCCTGACTCTCCAAATTACCTGGCTCAGGGAATGACTTGGGAAAGCTTTCAGCCACTGCTGAAAGACCTAGGAGTTTAGTGTTTGTCACTAGCTGAACAAAATTATCCCAACCGGGTACTGTCCAGTCGCTAATCCCCTTTCCATAATGTAGGAAGCTGACTTACAGCAGGCAGTAAAGCTTATAGGGTAGTATGATGGAATGTTTGGCAGCGTTATTGGGAATTCTGGAATTTCTTGAGTTTTTAACCTCACCGTTGGGACTCTCAGCCATCCTTGGATTGAGTTTTTATAGCTTTTTTACTATCGGACTCGGGATCAATGGGATTGCTTCAATCTGTCTAGCAATCCTCTTGGCATTTGATTTATATACTTCCTCTCAGCCAAGTTGAGTATTGATCAGAGCAACTCCCAGCTACTCCCGCTGCCGCATGTGCAGCTTTTTCTCCCCTTGTCAAAAGAATTTTTACACAGCTTTATTTCTGTGGAAACAATTAGTTTTTCCCTAAACTATTAGCATAACTCTACGTTACCATCATCAAGTTGCTTAAACGAAGGGAAAGAACTGGGCAGCCTTTGCTCCAGCTGCTCCACAACACTCTCCAACGGATCCCCAAATTCCTGAATAGCCAAAGCATGTATCTGGGGGAAGTTCCGCGCCAGTTGAGTGGCAGCCTGAATCAATCTCACACCCTGATCAAATTGGGAGAGGAACTGCTCCACTTCGGCATCCATGTCCCTTCTCTCCTGCAGCAAGGACTTATACCGTTTGGAGAGAAGCTTGATTTCCTCCTTAAGTTGGTCGATCGCCGCCGTCTTTATGGTGATCGCAGCTTGCCGGTGCTGGGGGCTGCTGATAGAACCTTCCATTACCGCTTTTTTAACAATAGGAGCCTTTCGAAGCTCCTGAACCTCATTTACCAACAGCTCCATTTTCGCCTGCTTGGCTTCGATTTCTGTCGCTAAAGTCATCTTTTCCTTCCTTGGAGAAAAAAACTCCGAAAAAAGATCAACAAGGAGCACCTATTATAATTTGAGATTACCGTCATCCTCGCCCGATTGGGAGAATTCGTAGCAAATCTACCAACAACTCTGCGATCACCCTGGTGGATTTTCGTTGACGACCTGCGCGATGCCGCTTGTTACAGG
>JAKSDM010001372.1 GCA_022360135.1 Pseudanabaenales cyanobacterium
CAAACTGTTCCGGCATCGGATCTGTATAGTTTAGGGGCGACTCTAATTTATTTGATGACTGGACGACATCCAGCAGAGTTACCTCAAGATGAAGGACGCATTGCTTTTGAGCAGGTTATCAACCTCAGTTCCGGGCTAGCTAATTGGCTACGGTTAATGATTGAGCCAAGTCTTAAACGACGACTAAACTCGGCAAAAGTAGCTCTAGATTTTTTAGAGGAAATACATCAGAAAACTCAAAAATTCAATGTTCATCACTCTAAAATAGTTGAATCAGCAAAGCTAATTCTATGGTGAACTGTTTGGGTGGCGATCCAACGACATTAGACAGAATAGACATCGATATTCCTCTTGTCACTCGATTGCTAGCCGAGCAATTTCCTCAATGGGCGAAACTTCCGATAAGAGCAGTCGAGCCAGGTGGATGGGACAACAAGACGTTTCGTCTCGGTGAAGATATGTCCTTACGATTACCGAGTGCTGAGCGATATGCTGGGCAAGTGGAAAAGGAACACAAATGGTTGCCGCGACTTGCTCCGCTGCTCCCGCTCCCCATTCCTGTTCCGCTAGCAATGGGACAGGCCGCGGAGGGGTATCCATGGAACTGGTCTGTTTATCGGTGGCTCGAAGGCGAAAACGCTACCATTGACTGCATCGAAGACTTAGACCAGTTCGCAGCCAAGCTTGCTCAATTCCTCATTGCTTTGCAGCAAATCGATCCGACTGCTGGACCGTTGCCTGGAGAGCACAACTTTTTCCGAGGTGGACCCCTGTCGATATACGACACCGAAACCCGAAATGCGATCGCATCATTACATGACAAGATTGATACAGACGCAGTCACAGCAGTGTGGGAATCAGCGCTTGAGTCCAATTGGCAAGGCGCGCCTGTCTGGCTACACGGAGATGTCTATGCGACAAATCTACTTGTGCATAAGGGTTGCTTGAGTGCTGTAATTGACTTTGGCTGTTTGGGAGTGGGAGATCCAGCATGCGACTTCACCATTGCTTGGACACTCTTCTCTGGTGAGAGCCGGAAAACGTTCCATTTAGCTCTTTCAGTTGATGACTCAACCTGGGCGCGAAGTCGCGGTTGGGCGCTGTGGAAGGGTTTGATTACACTTGCGAAGAACATTGATACTAACCCACTGACAGCAGAAACAGCCCAGCAAACACTTAATGCAGTAATTGATGACTATAATCGCGTGGTTTAACAAACCCATGAACCGGAGCAGCAAATCCAGTAAATTTTGGAAGTAATGGGGGTTAGCGCGATCGCATTCCTGATTCGGTACGCTGTTCTACTGCTAGCCCAGGTTATAGAGTGCGATCGCATTCCCGATCCCGCCTTTTTGCAATATGAGGGGGGTCAACGTATTTCCCAATTTCGCGGTAACCGCGACAGAGTTTACCCCTGCAGCTTGGCTAGTCTATCCCTCCCAAGCTTACTTTCCCCTCAAAGTTCGGGTGTTCATTGAGTTTCTTAAGCAGGCTATTTTCGGTCACTTTTGACACGCCAGCCCAATAATCAAGCAATTATCGTAGAAGTCTCGCCAATAGGCTTGCCCGTAGCGGCTAATATCTTCTGGCGCCACTTCTGTGGGATACCAAGCAAAGTTTCGAAACCCGCTCTCTCGAATCGCCCACTCGTAGGTGGCTTGATTCCAGCGATAGTAGTTAACAGCCGTTGGAGGGTCGGTCAAAAATTCCGCCTCGCAAGCATACCGATCTGCTTCTAGCTCCTCGCGCAATACCGTAATGCCATAGGGCGTACAATTCGCCTTACTGAGAGTAAACGCTGGATTAGGTAGAAAAGCGACAAAGCGCCCATCTCTCGCTAAGTTCTTGTAAATGTTTTGGCACATAGCGAGCATTTCCGCTTTGCTGGCGGCATAGTTGAGTAGATAGATCGCAGTGATCAGATCAAAAGCGTCTAGGTCAGGCAAAGAGTTCGCATCCCAGACCTGGTAGTCGATATCCAATGGCTGCGCCTGTTCATGTTCACGGGCCAGGCGAATCATTTCTGGCGAGATATCGATACCGATCACCTGGGCGGCTCCCTGTTGTTTTAAAAGCCGGGTATAAAATCCAAAGCCACAGGCGAGATCCATCACCTGTTTCCCGTCGAGCGCTCCCACCAGCTTCAAAATGCTATAACGCTCTGCCTGTTTTAAGGTGGCTGTGCGGGCATATTCATCGTATTTGCCGCCGATCTGGTCATATTGAGCACCTGATGTCGTCATGAGCTTCTCCGAGGGGC
>JAKSDM010000910.1 GCA_022360135.1 Pseudanabaenales cyanobacterium
ACATGGGCCTGAAGTTGGGCTTGTTTCTCTGAATCCATGAGTATTATTCACTAGAGGTAGACTACTCAAAGGATACTTCTTGTGAAGATAATTGATTATGAGTATTTGTACTCATTGCAAAACTGAGATGCACTCTAGTTGTGGACTATTCACTACTGCATCAGAGACTACACATTTTAGACGTTCTTCTATTCTTTCATTCCAACGTTTACCCTGATCCATAAAAACATCTTTCATTCTGTCTGACCACTTTCTATTCCCTCTAAACTTAGTCTTATCGATATTTACGCCAAATTCTTCAAGAACTCTATCTTTGTAGATAGACGGTTCCAAGCAATCTTCAAGCTCAGAATCTTTCATGCCTTTACAAGTAACCAGATTACAGTTCTGAACTGTTACCAATCCATCATGAGATGCTTTGTCGAAAGCTTTCCTTCCAGCATCGTCATTATCAAGCAATACATGATAAATACATAGTGCATTATTCATTAGTGAAAGCTTATATGATAATTTTCCAGCACCTCTTATTGGTTCAATAACTAGCATATGATTTTTGAGGAATTTCTCTATTCGCTCACTCAAAGTTGGCAAAAGAGCGCGTAGTGCTCTCGCATCTTCCTCCCCTTCAACGACTAAGGCGTAATTTGCATTAGTTAAATTATCAGAAGCTTTAATCCCAAGCAGTTCACGGATTGACCTAATATTTTTGGCCGAAACAGCTTTCCCATTGTCAATAATTATGTTTGAGTTCAAATCGTATCTATCAACAAATAAAGGATTATGTGTTGTAATAATGACTTGATTGGTATCTGTGAGAGATGTAATGATCTCGTTGAGTTGGTAAATGGCTGAAGGATGTAGATGAGATTCTGGTTCTTCGATAGCAATTATTGAAGCTCCATTAGTTAAATATCTGTCCTTTAAAAGAGCCAATGCAGCTAAGCTTTTAACCCCGTCGCCTTTAAATTCAATATTGGTTGGTGTACCATCGTTGATAACAACAGTGAACTCTCTTCTTAAAGCAACTCTTCGTTCATTTTCTGGGATTTCAATCTGCACTTCGGTTATATTCGGCAGAAATTCTGACAGAGGGCATTTTATTTTGTTAGCCAAACTGTTCAAAATCGGCTGTTGAAGCTCAGTAATAACCTTTAGCGCCTCTTGGTATTTTTCATCTCTCTCTAAAATCTTCAATTCTTCAGAAAGCATACTTTGTATTACAGATAATGCTTCTTTGTCAGTTCTAATAGCAGGGATGTAATTAAAGGAAATTCTTTCTGCAATAAAACCCGCTATTCTTCCTGATTTTGAATTAAGAGTTTTTGACCCTCTACCTCTTTTAGAAACCTTAATAGATGCCTGATTATCTCTGCCTATCTTGATTTCTAAAGGCAAAGTACCGTTTAAATTAGATTTGACAACTTCCTTGAAATTTTCAATCTCTTCTTGATTTAATTCAAACTCCAGCCTAAAAATTGACTGCTTGCTAGTTTTTCTTGACTGAAGATTAATGGGAAAATCTCTTTCCCAAAAGTAGAACCTTTCGTCTTCTCTGTATCTACGGCTGCCTAGAAAGCGAGGGCGATTACGCAGCTTTGCATGTTCCTGCAAGACATTCATTGCCACAAAGAGGGCCTTTAATATATTCGATTTCCCTTCATTATTTTTCCCGATAAGGACAGTTGTTTCAGAAATCGCAATTCTGTGTGCCGCAGTAATACTTCTGAAATTAGTTACAGAGAAGTTGACCAGCTTCACGACTCACCTGCTTGGTTCATCAACACATTTTCGGCAGAATGAAAACTACCTTTGCATAACTTGCACTAAACCCGTGCTGATAAAACATAGAAGGCAAGAATTTTTCAATTTTTAACATTTCAGAATATTTGGATAAAGCCAACTAACCGCTTCCAGGTGTATGTCTAACTATTGTTTAGCCTGCTTTCTCTCCGCCTACTCTGCATAACACCCCTAATTAGAGTGTTTAGCCAGAACCTAAGTTGAATATCTACTCCTCATAGGGGTGTTATGCAGACAAAGATCTGTATAACACCCCATTTGAGGCAGTTATGCAGATCTTTGTCTGTCTATATCCCCAAATAAAGATGTTATCCAGATCAAACTCTTGATAACACTTCTAAATTGGTTGCTTAGCCAGATCTTGCTCCGCGTAATAGTTCTGATGGAGGGTATTATGCAGACAACTTCAGCAAAACTTCATCATCAATGTAGAGTGCAGGTATACAGAGTTCTCTGGATGGATAAGCCCCGGCAAAGTGGTTTTGCCGGGTCGGATTTGTCAGTTTAGTTAAACGGGCGATCGCACTGCAGGTATCTCAACCCGTTATCGGAGTCATGTTTGATCACACAATGAATACATGTTTTGAGGCCGCAGCTAGAGTACGCCAATCTAGCAATCGCGATCGACGATCTAAATAAATGAGTACTCCGATCAAACAATTGCATTTGCTGATCAAACAAATGAGTACGCAGATCCTGTAACTGAGTACGCAGATCCTGTAACTGAGTATGCCGATCTTGAAAACGCGATCGCCGATCTAGAAAATGAGTACGCTGATCCTGTAACTGAGTACGCAGATCTTGAAAACACGATCGCCGATCTAGAAAATGAGTAAGCTGATCCTGTAAACGAGTATGCGGATCTTGAAAACGCGATCGCGGATCCTATAAATGAGTACGCAGATCTTGAAAACGCGATCGCCAATATTGGCTAATTGAAAACTATGGCTAACGTTTCCAATCAGCGGTGGCAAGCAACTTAACCAACTCCACAAGTGACTTTCATCCGTCCGCTGCATTGGGTTAGTTGTGCGGCTAAGGCCTAAATTAAATCACTTCTTCTGCCATAAGTTGTCCATTGACTCGTTCATATTCGTCCTCAAGGAGCCACTCTTGAGCTGCTTGATAGTTTGGATGAGCAACTACTAATTTATAATCGGATGCTGGTTTAAAGATACGGCAAGTACCATCTTGATCACCAACTACCATCAGAATTTTGGGTGGGAAAAGAACTGGATCAACCCAAAGCTCTAGGAATTTCCAGGTTTTAGCTTGTTCGGCGAGGGTTGGTTCGTGGGATAACATGATACTCACCTGTGGTTTTCACAATTTTGATTTCACCGTAGTAAAGCGATGTTTGGCTTCCGTCGGTTTTAATTATGTAGCCAATCGCTTCTGGGAATCTGCCTTCTTTCCGCAACAAGCGTTTGACTTGGGGTGTATTGGGCAAATGGCGATCAATCAGACTCAGTCGGGGATCTGGAGTGATTTTCCGGTTAATTCCACTCATGATTTGGGCGATCGCACACTATTTTTGAATCGCTATTGTAGGCGATTGTGATTGGGAAAAGTAGTAAAGGCAGTCAGATATGTAGCGAATTGAACGTTACCTAGACCAATATGGGGCATTCAGAATTTGGTTGATGCGATGATGGGTATCCTCCAAATGGGATTTGGCGGTGATATCTAATCTTGAACCGTGTTGATCGAGGGAGCGTGCGATTGCATCCTGCAGTTGACGCAGTTGGTGGCGAGCCAGAACCCGGCCATCTTCAGGAGTATTTAGGGTATTGACGGTAATAATAAAGTCAAGGAAGGTTTGAGCATTATCGATAGCAAGGAAGGTTTGAGCGTTATCGACAGCACTGTCATCTCTGAGCACCATACTGGTGAGAATATCGAGATACTGGCGCTGTAATCCTCGACGCAAGCTAGAGATGGTGAACGCTTCTGGACTGGCCTGCACCACCTCTGTCCAAATTCCGGTTTGCAGCGCATCAAATAGTTCCGGCAGAGTTAACGCTTCACCAGAGACAGCTTTGAACTCCTCATCTCGGATCCGAGCCAGCCGATCCGATGACAGTAGGTCGCTTAATACAATGCTCTGTAAGAACAGGATGCGATCGTAGATGGGATAGTCCAGTCCAAAGACAAGCGGAAAATTTCCCCAATGCCGCCACCGATCGGGCGCCAACTGATTCAGTAGTTTGGGTGAGAATTCAAGGGCGTCGGCGGCAAAAACGTAGTCCTGCACCATTGCCAAGGCTTGCCGTTGCTTCTCAATCGGGATAGGTTCAAAAGGCAGTCTTCCGCCTGGAGTTCCGGGGCGTTGACGATTGAACCGCCGTCCGCCCACATAATTCGAAATCGTCAGCGCTTGGTTGAAGTAATATCCGAGCACAGTGTCGAATTGCTGGCGTAGATCCCCATAACTCTCGCCTGATAAGCGGTAGAAGGAGCCCAATCGATCCCAAATAGCCAGGGCGTTATCCATTTGCCATTGGCAGAATTGCAGTGGATTACGGCTGAGATCCCACGGCTTAGCTTCAGGGTCAAAAGAATCATAACTATCCTCATCAGTTGCGTACGCCAGTTCTAAGGTAGAAGCCCGTTGAGCGATCGCCTCCAGTTCCCGCTGCTCTGCCTGAGGAATCAAGGTTTCAAGTGGTTTATAGCCATACTCGATCGCCCATTGATCATAAGGACCCAGCCGGGTTGGGAAATAGTCTCCCTGAGGCATACCCGGCGGGGCTAAATTCACTGGGAAATAGTCCATCACCGAACTGATCAATCCTTGAGTATGGGTAATCTCTGGATCGTGTAATTCTTCGGGCGTCAGGAATAGACTGCCTCGAAAATTGTGGCGCAGCCCCAATGCATGACCAACCTCATGAGCAATCAGCGATCGCAAGAACTGTTCAATATACGCATCTAGATCAACCCCGCCTGAACGTCTAGATTGCAAAACCTCTATAGCCAACGCGCCCACACTTGCCTGTCTAGTGGCTTGCAAACTAAAACACTGCTCTGCATACATCCCCATATCTGCAAAGTGGAAAGGTTGTCCATCAGGCAAGTTGAATTGGGCGACGCCCCTATTTTGGACCTCAAACCACCGTTGGTAAACACGCTGGAATTTAGGATCACAGAACCGAGAATAGAACTCTGCTTCGACCGATTGCTCTGGAACAAGGGTTTGATATTCGCCTAGGAGCCGACGAATGATATTGGCGTCGATAATGATATCTGTATCTAAAATCTGCCCAGTGATTGGATTTACCCGGGAGGGTCCCAGCGCAATTACCCAGGGACTCAATGAGTGGGACCAACGAATGGTGTTATAGCGTACGTCTGCCGGATCCCAATCAGCATTATCGGGCATTTGTCGAACTTCAATGGCATTTTGGAAGCCTGCCTGCTCAAACGCCTCATTCCACATCAAGACGCCTTCCCGAATGGCGCGACGATACATCTGAGGCACTGTGTTTTCTATCCAAAACACAATCGGTTCCTTGGGCGGAGATAACTCCACCTCAGAGTTTTGCTTCTCAAGCTGCCAACGCTGAATATAGCGAACAAATGGATCCCGACGACGGTAATCCAGCGGCGTCTGATAAGCCGTGATGAAATAGCCAACCCGATCATCGGCTAAACGGGAACGATACCCATTGTTCGTGGGCAGATGAGAGAGGCTGTAGCGAACCCGAATACTGAATCCCCGGGGGTCTGGTAAACTTGGGAAGGAGAGATTGCTGAGGGAAAACGACCCGGTGCCTTCCCCCAATGCCGAAAAACCATAGACGGATTCAATTTCGACATTCAGAGGAAATGTCTTAATCTGACCCAAATAGGAGATTTCTTGATTCAGGCTATAGGCTACAAAAACCTCAGGAAGTTGGGATTTCAGTCCGGCTAAATCCCGATTTATAAACAAACTTCCCAAATCAATCAGCAGCGTCTTGTCCTCTGGATGAATGCTGATGATCTGCAGGGCATAGAGAACAGAATCGCTAAACGAGCGTTCAAGTAAATCCTGCGAGGCGGATTGGTTGGGTTCTGAGCGGAAATAGATATTGGGGACAACCAGATGGAGTTTATTATTGGGGGCGCGACGAAATTGAAATACTAAGTCACTGATTGGCCAACCACTAAATAGCCCAGCTTCCCCAATACCGGCTTCCAAGGTGGCGATCAGCAGAATATTTTTGTTCAGTTGCTCTGGTTGGATGGCCAGATAAGTCTGACCTGTTTCCGGCTTACGGTATAAAGTAAATAATCCGGTTGCTTTTTCTAGGTCTTTGACCGTTTCATCAAAGGGCTTCAGCGTGCTCTCATCCCCATTGCCATTTGTTTCATCATCGGCTTGTTTAGGGGGTTGAGTTGCATCAGTCGCGACTTGAGAGAATGTCTGTAGAGGGTTTCCCAACTGATTGTCGAGCTCACTCAAGGGGTTTAAAGCAAGGTGTTGCTCGGCAGTTGAGCCAGCCTGGGCTGTAATAGGTAAGGACTGGGCGTAGAGCGGACCTGAGCCCCAAATAATTCCCCAAAAATAAGCAATCCAGATTGGTAATTTCGTCAATCCACCCACTCTGTTACATCCAAGTTCACCAAAACAAGTTCACCAAAAATGAATCAATCATAATCAGTCATACTCTAACCTGGGAAACTTCCTAGCGCCAGGACTTCACAGAAAAACAATGAAAAGTATTCAGGCAGTAACCATTGCCAACAATCAATCGCGCTCCCTTGCCAATTCAAGCAGATAAAACCCACCTAAACATGGGAGGCGGCAATATGGGAAACAGCGACATGGTAATCCGGATCTAGCCAACATTGGGGCAAAGATTCACCGGATGGAAAGATTAATTCTGATTTCATAAACGTTGAGGGGTCTTGCATTATTGGGCTCTCCCTAACCAATCAGCAATCTCGCTTTAAACTGCGGTAGAGGATTTGAGCACAGTGAGCAAATCAGACGTGAAAGAGAAACGTTGATGTAGCGACTAGCATAGATATTTTCATGATCGTCTTGAGCTCTTGCTTCTCAACGCCCGCTTAATAGAAATTAAGCCAGTCAGTCGATCACAGCAAACAACGCCACACACCATTCGACAGCTAGAGAATAAGGCGTTTTGTATGACAACCTGCAACACTGTCGGAATTACAAGATATCTTGGAAATAGGAAATCTCATGGGGTGGATATTGACTAAACCTATACCCCAAACTCCACCTTGCCGAAAGTATGTTCAATCCAAGTGAGAATCGCTATATATTAAATCCCTTAATCCCGTAATTTAAGCGCTAGCTAACCGTTCGCCCAATCATAATCTTCGCCCAATCACAATCTAGGATCGCTGGTGTCTGTTGTTATTCAGAGTCAAACAATTAAACAAAAGTCGCTAGAACTCGGGTTCCACAAGATCGGAATTGCCAATGTAGAGCCAGTCAATGACGCTTTGGAGTTA
>JAKSDM010000052.1 GCA_022360135.1 Pseudanabaenales cyanobacterium
GCAGGCGGGTTTCTTCAAGCACCCAATACCCGAGTGGGATAATCAGACCGGTTTCTTCAGCTAGTGGTATAAACTCTGCTGGGTCTAGCAAACTATACCCCTGCCGCCAGCGTAATAATGCCTCGAAGCTATGAATTTGCTTATCCAGTAAAGAGACAACAGGTTGATAGTGAACTTGAAACTGTTGATGGAAGATTTGGAACTGCTGCCGATAATAAAGCGTTTCACCTTCCGTGTTCGAGGCCAATAAATTTGGCGCATGTATATCAGTCATGGTGATGCACTCAAGATGGAATCGGATGGGTAGAAAGAGATCTTTCTGCTTCTATAGAAATAACAAGTATGAATCATGAAGTCATTTGTAAAAACACATCTCTTCTGTTTGATCCATCCTCCATAGAACCACCCAAGCCAACTTTTAGGGTCTGTGTAAAATTACAGCGCTATCTCCAGAGCTGATTCGTGGAATCGCGGCGACATCAATTGTGGATCCACCAACCAACTCCCTAACCTCCTATCTATCCATCCACTCATTTACCCATCCATCGTCTTCATATTGGGACTTTATTTTTACGCTAATCCCTCATGCCCTTACTCCCGTATTGGTTAACTCATGCAGCTATTGGGCATGCTCTATTAAATAGAATTCATCCCATGACTACCCCCCCCTATGACTGGTTTTCAGGATGTCTTTATTTCCTACGGCAGGGCCGATAGCAAAGAATTTGCCAAGAAGCTGCATGAGCGGCTAACGCAACAGGGTTTAGAAGTCTGGTTTGACTTCGAGGATATTCCCCTCGGAGTTGACTACCAGAACCAAATCAACCAAGGCGTTGAGAAAACCCACAACTTTGTGTTCATCATTTCTCCCCATTCTGTCAACTCTCCCTATTGCGCCAAGGAAATTGAACTCGCCGTCAAGTTCAACAAGCGCATTATCCCCCTGATGCATGTGGAGGAGATTAGTCGAGAAATCTGGCGTCAGCGCTTTCCCCATGGCGCCGATGAAGATTGGGCGGCCTATAGGGCTAGGGGATTGCACACTAGCTTCCCCAATATGCATACCGAAATTAGTCGGATCAACTGGGTCTATTTCCGTGAGGAGATCGACGATTTTGAGCAATCTCTGGTCAGACTGCTCGAAATCATTGAACGACAGCAGGAGTATGTTCATCGGCACACCGACTTGTTAGCTAAAGCGCTGGTGTGGGAACGACATCAGAAACAAACCCGATACTTGCTGACTGGATCAGGGCGGCAGGCGGCGGCAGCCTGGTTAAAAGTCCGATGGCAAGATCAGCAACCGCCTTGTCAGCCGACCGATCTGCACTGTGAGTTTATCTGCGAGAGTGTCAAAAATGCCCATAACTGTATGACCCAGGTGTTTCTCTCTCACGCTGAGGCGGATCAAGCGATTACGAAAAGGATCCGTAAAACCCTAATGCGAGAGAGTATCACTGTCTGGACAAACCACACAGACATCAAGACCAGCGCCGCCTTTCAGGAAGAAATCAACCGGGGCATTGAGGAAGCCGACAATATTGTCTATCTGATTTCCACTCACTCTTTGCGATCGCCCTATTGTCAGCAAGAAATTGACTACGCCCTCAGTCTCAACAAGCGGATCGTTCCCCTACTGCTAGAAGCCAGCGCGTTAGAAACTATTCCGCCCGGATTACAGGCTTTACAGTTCATTGACTTGAGCCAACATGACGCCGCCGCCAGCTATCGCGCCGCCGCCGCCAAGCTGCTATTCGTCTTAAGCGAAGACGCTGCTTACTACGAAGAACAC
>JAKSDM010000128.1 GCA_022360135.1 Pseudanabaenales cyanobacterium
ATTCTGCAGGACCCAGAGCGTCGAGCTAAGTATCAGGACAGCATCAACTGGGACCGTCTGGCTCAGTTTGCTGACGTCCGAGGTATCCGCATCGAAGACGATGTGTTGATTACCGATGGGGGGTGTCAGGTGTTGACGGCTGACTTGCCGACAGCGGCGGGGGAGATTGAGGGATTGATTGAGGATTAGGGAGAGCTGAGCAGGGCCTGTTCTCACCCCTGATCTCAGCCCTCCTCGGTCTATATGACAGCTGAATAGAGCTACTCTTCGTCCCAGTCACCCCAACTTGAGTATTGAGGCGGCGATTCACCATAGCTGTTGAGCACCGCTTCGTAATTCTGTCGAGACGTATCCGCCTCGACCTTCTCCAATTGCACATCAAACTCCCACCAATCACCAAAATCAAAGATATAGGTCATAGACGCCCCCTCAACCAGGGGGAGGTCGCCGATCTGCACCTCGTCTGTGCAAGGAGAGCCATCGGCATAGGGATGGGAGGCTTCAATCGTTCGACCGAACTGGTTTTTATAGCGGAACATATCCAGGTGATCCGAATCGAAATTGACGGACGCCAAAATCATCCCGCTGAGATCGGCCAGTGTCATATCGCTAGATAGGGCAATCTGTCGCCAGATTTTACCGAGAGAAACCTTAAACACATACACGCCAGAGCGAAACTCATGAGGGGCGATCGCTAAGGTATTCTCCCATTCTGGGAAGTAGAGCCGCAGGGTTGGCTGCAGTTCTCCAAAGGGAACTGTCGGGTCATCCTCAGACGCCCACATCATGCCGTGTTCTGTATAGGCATGGATAATGGCTTGCATCAACGCATCGCCAAACAGTAATTTCTTCACTCGCTTGACCCGCCAGCCTTTCCCGGCTTCCGGTTTCCCAGCTTCTACTTGGAGTAGGCCAAAGAGGCTCATAAGCGCTAGATTATGGAGTTCGGGCCAATAGCTCAAAGAGTGTTGTTCGCTATAGCTGCAGAATTCTTTATCCTGATCCGATAGGTGAGACCAATATTGGATACATCGGGAACCCGAATTGTGCACACCTCGGCGTTCCCCTAGCATTTCTGCATGACCACGAATCAACCAAGCTTCCAGCAGAGTGCAGTAGCGTTCTGTGGGATTGAGGCTAAGCCAAGATTGCAACCGTTCAGGATTGAGTACGAGCACCTTTTTTTTGCCCCGACTGACAATTTGTCCCAGTCCTGACGCTCGGAGAAGAAGATATAGGCCGTTGATCGGGGGATAAGATTTTTGTTGAGGACGCTTAAGATCTAGTTGAATTGGTTCGCTCAAACTTTGGTTCAGATCGCTCAAGGATTTTAAGGGAATGAGGCAATGTTTGCCACTTATGACAATGCCCTTGTCACCCACAAAATCCAGCAAGATTTGGAAGTCTTGCAGGATCGAGCCGGGTTGGGTCTCGGTGATCTGCTGTTGCTTGAGTAGGGCGATCGCCCCTGCCGACAAAGGAGGCGATACTTGGGAAACAGCCTGCGACAGGGTGACGTGAAGCGGCTCTTCACAATCCCCTAATGCCCCGTTCCCCCCAAGCGGTAGCTTCGCTTGAGACGTGGTCCCCAGCAAAGAACTGACGAAGTTTTGTAACTGAGCTTGGCCAGGTCTCATCTTCGATGAATCGACAACCGGCAGAATTAGATCGTCAAGCCAATTCTCCAAGTCAGATACCGAAGAGGGCTGGGCGGCTGATGAGTGAAGATTTTGGTTGGATTGTGACTGAAACGCTTGCAGTCCTTCCTCGGTGGTCATGTCAAAACCCGCTTGATTGCCTGCCATAAAGAAGGACTTCGCCACGCCAAAGTTACTGGGGTCAGCCATCATGCCTTTGAACTTGGGCTGAATCTGCTTGAGAAAAGTCAGAACGCGGCTAGCATTTGGGTGTTTGTAGACTCGCTTTAGAAACTGCCAGAAAGCCATCAGCTCAGGAATGGCCGTATCGACTTCATCTAAATTGGGCAGGGAAACTTTTCTGGGAAACAACCCAGTTACAATCTCCTCCACATTATCTTGCGTCATGTGGGGAAGGGTAACCGATTCGTCGTACGCATAACCAAAGTAAAGCAGGTTATCAATCCAGTTGCCGATATATGCCTGCATTTCTGGATGGGTTTCTAGGTAGGTCTTGCCCTCTGGCGCTTCAACAAATTCTTCAACCAAGTCTGCGACATAATCTTCTAGAGCTGCGATCGCTTCGTCGTAATCCTGGATGAAGTCAAGTCGGTAGAGATCCACACGCATGGGAGAGTTACTCCTGGGTCAGCTTCAGCTTTACCTGTTATATTAGGCCATTTACTTAAGCTGGGAAATCTTGGCGGGGTTGGGAAGATAGTCACTAGGCGCGAGTTATGGAAGCCGGGGAGGCGACACACCGCATCCTGTCTACCCCGCTCCCCCTAACTTTTTTATCCCCTCATACCGTCTCCAGCTCGTCTTAAGATAAGTAATGTCTGACGGATGGGAGGTTATGCGGTATGCGGATTTTAGTGATGGGTGGAACCCGCTTTATTGGGGTGTCTCTAACTCGGCTGTTAGTGGCGCAGGGACATGACGTGGCGGTGTTTAATCGGGGCAATCGACCTGCGCCAGTAGAGGGGATACAGCAGATACAGGGCGATCGCAAAGATGCCGTCCAACTGAAGCAGAAGCTGACGCCTGAGTCCTTTGACGCCATTTTTGATAATAATGGCCGGGAGCTAACTGACACCCAACCCTTGGCGGAAATTTTTCAGGGTAAGATTAAACATTTCGTCTATGTCAGCTCGGCTGGCGTGTATTTGAAATCTGACCAGATGCCCCACATAGAGGGTGATGCGGTGGATCCCCAAAGTCGCCACAAAGGCAAGTTTGAGACGGAAGCCTATTTGGCGGATAAAGGCATCCCGTTTACCGCTATTCGTCCAGTCTATATTTATGGTCCCCAGAACTATAACGATTTGGAAGCCTGGTTTTTTGATCGGATTGTCCGCGATCGACCCATTCCCATTCCAGGTAACGGCATGGCCTTAACCCAACTGGGGCATGTGCAGGATTTAGCTCGGGCAATGGCGGCTGTGCTGGGCAATCAGAAGGCAATCGGAAAAGTGTACAACATTTCGGGCGATCGCGCCGTCTCCTTTGATGGATTAGCCCGCGCCTGCGCTGCCGCAGTTGGCAAATCGGCCGATGCGCTCGAACTGATTCATTATCACCCCAAGCAGTTTGACTTTGGTAAGCGCA
>JAKSDM010000665.1 GCA_022360135.1 Pseudanabaenales cyanobacterium
CTCAAAAAAATCAACAGTTGCAACATGAAATTGCAGAACGACACAAGGCGGAAAACGCTCTGCGGATTTATATTCATGCCCTCACCCATGACTTGAAAAATCCAGTTAGCGGGATGGCGGGTATTCTTAGAAATTTTTTGGACCGTCGTTCAACCAATGCTCAAGGAGAGTTGTCGGACTTTACACCTGTCAAGGTAGCGAGGGCAACTTTTATGTGCATCAATTTCGGTTGCCGGTTAAGTTGATGACGAGTTTCCTAATTGTGCTGTTCCGTTCTAGGATGAACCTCGTTTTTTCGGGTCGGCAGACCGCTATCTTAAGTTGATTCAGAACGATCATGTTTCGACCATAACTAATTCTCAAGAATAGACAATGCCTATAAATTCCGATTTCTCCAACTGGCTGCGCCGTCTTGTCGATCAGATCTCTCAAGCGCACGATCTACAAGCAATTTTCAATACAGCCGTAACAGGTTTACGTTCTTTCCTCGAAATTGATCGGGTCAAAATATGCCAGTTTCAGCCAGATGACCAGGGTCAAGTGATTGTTGAAGCAATCCACGATAATCGCTTACCCTCACTACTTTCGCTCCACTTTTCTACAAATGATCTCTCACCCTATTCCCGAGATCTATTGTTCCAGTCACGGGGTGGTGCGATGATCAATTTAAGAACGAAGACAATCTGTAAAATTCGCTACCCTAATGGGAATCAGCGATCGCTGCCAGTGGAGACGACGAACTACCTCCCTGTTGACTCCCATTATGCTCAATCCCTGACAAACATGGGAGTCAACTTCTCCATCATTAAGCCGATTTTTCACCACCAGTTGGCTTGGGGACTGCTGATTGCTCATCACTCGGAAGCTCATTTCATTTCCACCAGAAAATTCGAAGTGCTGGAGATGGCAGTCGATCAACTCTCTGTCGCCGTCGCCCAACAGACTCTCCATACCTGCACCCAAACAAGGACTAAACAGGAAGCTTTTTTTTATCAGATTGTCAACCAATTGCAGGCATCCCCTAGTCCCGAATTCCAAACCGCCTTGGCAACCGTCGTGAACGCCTTTCAAGGGTCTGGCGGCAGACTTTGTATGAGCAATCAAACCCAGAATCTGCCGACTAGTCTCACCAAAAATTTTACGGCCTGTTTGGCGACCTCCGGCCAAGCGGTCCAGGTGTTTACTTGCGGCCTCCAACCTAGAATCCCGGCGATGCCCCACTCGAAGTTGATGGAAAAATATCACCTCTGGCAAGACCATTATCAGTCTGGCCACTATTCGGTTTGGGCTATTTCAAACCTCTATCAAACCCCTGAGTTGAAACCGTTATTTGAGTCCTTCCGACCTACCCCAATTGATAGTCTCTTGATGATTCCGCTCACCTATCGGCAAGAATTGTTGGGATATTTAAGTATTTTTCGCAACTCAGGCGGCTCAAATTCCCCACAGACAGGACAGACCGCCTCCGGGCAACTAACCCAAGGTCAGGAGTGGACTAATCTTGAGTTAGCCCAAAAGCTGGGTCAACAGTTTGCAATAGCGATTCATGAATATGGGTTATCTCAACAGTTGCGTCATTCCAATACCCACTTAAATACTGAACTCCAACAGCACACAGCTCAATTGCAACAGGTGACGCAACAGCAACAAGGTTTGTCTGAAATACTGGACAAGATTAAAACGGCGGTTGACCCCGAAACAATTTTTCAAACCACGACCAAAGAACTTTGCCATTTACTCCAAGCTGAGCGGGTATCTGTCTATCGGTTTAACGCCGATTGGGGCGGTGAATTTGTCCACGATTTTGAGTATGTCATTCCCACTTGGCACCGCTCATCTAAACTGGGGCGCAACACGGCCTGGAACGACACCTACTTACAAGAAACCCAAGGGGGGCGCTATCGCTACAATGAAACTTTTTCAGCCGATGACGTCTACCAGGCCGACCTATCACCCTGTCACCTCGAAATCCTGGAACAATTTCAAATTAAAGCCTTTGTGACGGCCCCTGTGTTTGTCGGCAAACGACTTTGGGGCATATTAGCCGCTTATCAACATTCTCAAACCCGGCAATGGATAACCACAGACATCCTCTTTCTGAGTCAGACGGCCGCTTCTCTGGGGCTAGCGCTGCAGCATGCTGAGTTATTAGCTCACAACCAAGACATAATCAAACCTTATCAAAACTTATCAAAGGAGTTTAACCTAGACAGCAGAACCCTGCCATCGGGTTAGGGTTGAAATATTTGCGGAACAGTATGATTTTGCCATCGACGATATGCAATAGTCCACCATAGTGTTGTTCATAAAGTCGTCTAGTGGGGATAATTTCTACCACGCCGCGCCATTCGGCAAACACTATGGTCGGGTCTGCCATCGGATAAAACACTCGCTCTTCGGTAAAGGTGGCGCTGCCGCTGATCTCGATCCAAGCCGTATAGTGTTGAATCAGGTTGTCTCTACCTTCTACCCGCTTGGGAAATTCCTCCGGCGAGAAGGGTGTATCTTGCAAGCAAAAAGGTTGATTAAGGGGATGTCTTAAGCTAAGCTTTGAGGTCAAAATTTAGAGAAGGGTTTGATTAAAATGCTTCGCCGCCAGATCGGCTGCATTACTGACCAGTTCGGGCTGGTCATAGTAGTCCATCTGTAAGCCGTCAAGCCATTCGAGCGATTTTGGCCCCTCAACGTCAGCGTAGAAGGCTCGGGCATTTTCGGGCAATGCCATCTGGTCGCCATGAATCATGAGGTAGGGTAAATCAATGCCACCGGCGGCAGCTAGCGCATCAAAGGTCAGCCACTCTTCCCACGCCATGATAGGAAAACGGTTGTCGTATTCGGCGATCGCCCCCCGTTCAGGGTTGGTGTAGTAAAAGTTGGGGTCGGCCCAGCGCATTGCCGCCAGGTCAATGTCCTCA
>JAKSDM010000723.1 GCA_022360135.1 Pseudanabaenales cyanobacterium
AGTTCTTCTAGACTGAGCATGGGACCACCCTGTAATGTCTGGTTTGTTAGACTTTCAGCTTACAGGTTGGTCCCTTCCTTATCCCGAACTCAGGTTATTTAACGCCTTCAACATCAACCCATTGCTGAATCGCCTCTACCAACTGGTCAATTTCTGACTCCAGGGTAAAGTAATGCGTACAGGCGCGGACACAGTTGGGATGGAGTAAGGTGCGGAGGAAGATGCCTTGCTGTTCCAAAGTTTGCACCAGTTGAGGGTGGAGTTTGGGGGCGGGAGCGCCGTTGGGGGTGATTTGGAAAGAAACCAGTCCGGTTTCAGGCGGTGCAGTGCGGAGGCAGGTGATGGTGGGCAGATCGGTTAACCGTCCCCAGAGGTATTGGCTCAGTTCACAGATGCGTTGATAGCGGATTTGAGCAGACCCCCATTGATTGTGAAGGGCGATCGCAGCTTTCAACCCAGCCATCAGGGGGTAGTCTGATGTAGCGATTTCAAACCGCTTAGCATGGGATTGCCATCCCGTCGGATTCCCCACTTCATCAAGTGTGACGCCGCGCCAGCCGATCAAGGTGGGGTGAATTTGGTCGAGCACATCTGGTCGAATATAGAGGCCGCCTAACCCAGCCGGTCCACACCACCACTTGTGGCCGGTAAAGGCGTAGAAATCGACGCCTGACTCAATTAGGTTCAGCGGCAGAATGCCGACAGATTGGGCCGCATCGACCAGTACCAAGACGGATTGAGGGGTGTGAGCATGGCAAACCTCCACAATGTCCGTCAGGGGTAATAACTGCCCGGTATTCCAAAGAATATGGCTGATGATCAGCAGGCGAGTAGCGGGGCGAAGATGGTCAGCAATGACAGCCGTCGGATCGCCCTGATTGAGGGTGGCCAGTAGAGGATAGACAGTGACCTGGACGCCATACCGGCGACTGACTTCCTGAGCGGCGGCGATCACGCCTGGATGCTCACAGTCTGACAGCAACAGATGGTCGCCAAGCCGCCAGTCGATCCCCCATAGGGGAATGTTACAGCCAACCGTAACGTTCTCTGTCAGCGCCACAGTTTCCGCCGGAACCTGGAGTTCCTGAGCAATGATTTGACGGGTGGCGACCACCTCTTGCCTTAACCAGACATTGACATTTTCTGAAAAGGGTCCCTTTTGCTGAAAATACTCGTGGGCGTGTTGAATGGCGTCTAGGGAAATCCGAGCCATTGGTCCCTGCCCGCCGTAATTGAAATAGGCTTTATCGGTCAAAGCTGGAAAATTTTGACGATGGCGTTCTGTGATCGCCAGGTCAGGCATAGATGAAGTGGAGGGTGCGATCGTCATGATGGAGATGCTTAACTCGGGACTGTGGTAAAGTGTAGCGGTATAAAGAGTAAAAACCGATAGCTTACGTTCAGGGGCTGGCTTAGCTGGTGAAATCAGTTAAGTTCATTAGATTGAGTGGTTTGGCGTACAGTGGTTTGGCGTACAGTGGTTTGGCGTACAACTGACAGCGCGGATGATGCGGCAGTGTGAACTAGGCCTATGAACTGTCCAGGTTTCAAGCAATGGTGTTAGGCGCTCAGCGATCGCCAGGGGCGATGTATAGTCTGGCTGTTCCCTGCAGCCTTGACTTTCTGCTGCAGATGAGGGGGAGGATAAATCCGCACTCAATATGGGGACATTGGATCTACCCGAGTGCTAAGTATAGCGATGTCCATTTTATCCAGGGTAGGTTTGTCTGTTAGTTACCCCTTGCCTCATCGATCGGGAGCCGGGGGACGAGATCCAGCTTCAATTAGAGCCCTGCCTGCAAATGTTGTTCCTGCAACCATTTCTGAATCTAATGGCGTCCTTTGTCTGACCGATAGATTGCTGTTCAATTATCAACGGTGTAGTCGACGGGCGTTTTTGGAGTTGCACGGCGATCTCACCCAAAGGGATCCGCCCAGTGACTATCTGCGGAAGCTCAAACAGGATAGCGTCGAGCATTCCCACTCTATACTGCTGAACTATCAACCCCTCCATCAACCGATTTATCCGCCTCAAGACTGGACGACTGGGGCAAGCGCCACATGGGCTTTGATGCAGCAGGGCGTCGAGCATATTAAGCGGGGTGTTTTGACTAGACAGGACGCTAATGGAATGTTGCTAGTCAGCACGCCGACCTTGTTGGTGAAACAGCCCGGTGAGTCAGTTTTGGGAGATTGGTGTTACGTCCCGATAGACATCAAGTTGGGTAAAAAGCCTAAGCTTGATTACCAGGTAATTTCCACCTTTCACGCCTATGTTCTAGCTGAAGTCCAGGGGGTTTGGCCAGACACCAGTTGGCTGGCATTGCGAGCAGGCAAATTGTACGCCGTTGACCTGGAGCGGCAATTCCCACGCATGCAGGAAATTTTACAGATTTGCATCCAGGATCTTCAGCAGCAGGACCTTCCAGAGGTGTTTATCGCTCATAGCCGCTGTGATCTGTGCCAATGGTTCAGTTACTGTTATAGTCAAGCCCAAGCGGAGCAACACCTGTCCCTTCTACCGGGGGTTACTCCAGCTCGATACGCCCACCTGCAAGCCCTCAATCTGACCACTGTCGCGGCGCTGTCGGTCGCTAATCCTGAACAACTCGCCCCTTTACCAGGGTTTGGCGAACTGGTGGCTGAAAAATTAGTTCATCAAGCTCAAGCTGCACTCCAAAATCGGGCGATCGCTCGCACCTCCCCTCATCCCTCCCAACCCTTTCCTCTCCTGCCCGCCGACTTACCTTCGGCGGATATAGAGCTTTACTTCGACATTGAAGCCGCCCCTGACAAGAACTTGATTTATCTGCATGGGGTGCTGGTCGTCGATTATCAAGCTAAGACCGAAACCTTTCATTCGCTAGTGGCTGAAGAGCCCGATCAAGAGCAAGCGGCTTGGGAGCAGTTTCTTAGTTTGGTTTTGAATTACCCCAACGCCCCCATTTATCACTTTTGTCCCTATGAAGCTCAAACCGTCCAGCGATTAGCCGAAGAATATGGCGCGCCCAGCGGCCAAATCGAGCCTTTGCTGGAACGCTTTGTGGATGTTCATAAACGAGTCACTGATGCTGTGACACTGCCGATTGAAAGCTACGCCCTGAAGCACATTGCCCGTTGGTTGGGTTTTGATTGGCGGGACTTAGGGGCGAATGGCGCTCAATCCATCTGCTGGTATGATGAGTGGCTAGTTACCGGCGATCGCGCTTATCTGGACGCCATTCTCCGCTATAACGAAGATGATTGCCGAGCCACCTACTGGATTAAAAACTGGCTGGTGGAGTTTGCTCAGCCCTTTTGGGAGTAGGGGGTAGAGGAGATGGGGGAGATGGGGGAGATGGGGAGAAATGTAGAGACGCACATGTTGCGTCTGGGGGTAGGTAAAAATCTCTAAGGGATAATAAAATATTTGACAAATGTTGAAATTGATCTGCACAATGGAGATCGCCTCTAAGTAAGGGCCTGTAGTTCAATTGGTTAGAGCACCGCCCTGTCACGGCGGAA
>JAKSDM010001784.1 GCA_022360135.1 Pseudanabaenales cyanobacterium
CCGGTTCGGGCTGAGAGGAGCTGAATGCAGTTGTGGTGCTGTAAATCGGCAATGTTCTGGGGGATGCCCCGCTGCTGTAGATATTGAGGGGAGGCCACAGTGACTAGGCGGTAGGCCTGGAGTGCCTGTACCCTCAGTTTGGAATCTGACAGGTTGCCAAAGCGAATGGCCACATCAATGTTTTCTTCGACCAGATCCACAAAGAGATCGCTCACTAACAGCTCAACCTGAATGTCGGGATACTGCTCTAGAAAAACAGGCAGACGCGGTGCTAGGACATGGGTGCTGTAAGCAGCTGGAAGCGAGACCCGCAGCCGCCCCTGAGGATGACGAACGGCCTGAGTGATCAGGACCTCGGCTTCAGCAATGTCGCCTAGTGCCTGATGGCAGCGTTCAAAATAAATAGCGCCCTCCTGAGTCAATCGTAGGCTACGGGTGGTGCGGTGAAAGAGTTTAATTGCCAACCGCTGCTCTAGTCGCGACACCGCCTTACTGACAGCCGAAGGATTGAGACCCAACACCTCTGCGGTTCGGGCAAAGCTGCCGAGTTCTGCTGCTTTGCAGAAAATTTCGATCGTGCTGAGCCGTTGGGTTGAAAGATTCGCCATGGTCATAAATTCGGACTGACTTCATCATGCCCTATTAATGCCATAACGTCATGAATATAGTGACTTTTATCTTATTTGTCTATTTTTCTGGGGCTAATATCATGATGAGTATCCACTTGAGACAGCGTTCACTCAAGGGATTAATGTTCACCCAATTGGCAAGAGAGAATCATGACAATACAACAGGTTGCGTTAGTCACAGGCAGTAGCAGCGGCATGGGACGACTAATTGCCGAAACGTTGGCGCGGTCAGGCTACAAAACCTATGCCTCCATGCGAAATGTCGAAAGTCGTAACGCCGCAGTCGCCAAGGAATTACAAGCGTTGGCCGGATCCGAGAACTTGCCATTGCACGTCCTCGATCTCGATATTACTGACGGTAACTCGGTCGAGCAGGCGATTCAAACGATTGTCAAACAGTCAGGTCAGCTCGATATTTTGGTGAATAACGCGGCTGTGATGTCTGTTGGCATCACTGAAGCATTTACCCTGGAGCAAGTGCGTGCTCAATTTGAAACTAACTTCTTCAGCGTTGTACAGATGATGCACGCAGTCTTGCCGATCATGCGTCAGCAGCAATCTGGACTCGTGATTAATGTCAGTGCTATTGGTGGTCGCTTGGTGTTTCCCTTCTTTGGCATTTACGGAGCCAGCAAGACTGCTTTGGAGTGGCTCTCAGAAAGCTACCACTATGAAGTCGCGCCATTTGGAATTGATGTGGCGCTGCTTGAACCTGGCGCTTATCCGACGGGCCTCATTGCTCGCATTCCCCGACCACAGGATACCAAGCGGCTCGCGGAATATGGTGACTTTGCCCAGTTGCCCGAACAGATAATCTCGGACTTCGAGCAGTCCTTCGACGGGACAGATGTACCTGATACTCATGAAATTGCCGACGCCATTCTGCAATTAGCTCAGACAGCCCCTGGGCAACGCCCTATCCGTACCGTGGTAGGCGCCAATGACTATGGTGTACGTGACCTGAACAGCCACACAGCTAAGCATCAGCAGACATTGATTCAGCAGCTACAACTGCCAGGATTTGCCAGTTTGGTGCAATCGTGACGCTCTAGTACAGTGGGTAGCTTTCCCGTTACTCCTCTAACAATTGCCCAAAGTACTGTAAATCAACATGCATCATTTTTAGGGGGTTGAAATGGATAAATCGTTGATTTTTGGACGACCCGAGTTCGTAACCGAATCGCATCGTCATTCGATTGCGGTGGCCCTGCAGTGGCTGGAAACGCTTGGCAACGGTGATATGGACACCTTAATGACGCTTTGGCATGAGGATGGGGTGTTGGAATTTCCGTTCAACCCAGAGGAAGCTGGTTCAGATCGGGTCGAAGGCTTCGAGGCTCTGTCGGACTATTTCCAAGGAACAAAAGGGCATAAGAAGCCGATTGCATTTCCAGTCAAAGCCATCTATCCGGGGGCTGATCCGGAGTGGCTGGTTGTGGAATTCATCGGTAGATTGCTGAACACAAAAACGAATGAAGAGTATTCGAATGAGTATATCGTCGTCATTCGTGTGTACGAAGGCAAAGTGATTCTTTTTCGGGAGTTTTTTGATTCGATCAAACGTAAGAAGTTTGAGTTGGGTTAAAAGACCGTCGTTAGGACTATCAATATGCAAAGGAGCAAAACCATGATTGACTTTACAAACAAAACAACACTGATTACCGGCGGTAGCAGTGGCATGGGACTGGAAACCGCTCGTTGCATCCTGCGGGCCGGTGGAAATGCCGTCATCACCGGGCGGACGCTTTCGACATTACAAGAAGCACGTTCGAGCCTGGTTGAAACCGATGA
>JAKSDM010001010.1 GCA_022360135.1 Pseudanabaenales cyanobacterium
GAAGGGAAGCCCCAATCCAGCCCTGATCGGCTCTTGCCGCAGTGGCAAACTTTGTGGCGCCTGGCCCAGGTATTGGGGTTAGAGGCCAAGGCAGACAGGGATACTGATGTAGCAGCAGGCGACTTAGATGAGGCTACGATCACGGATCTGATTCAGCAGCGCCGGATGGCTCGACAACAGCGCGACTTTGCCACAGCAGATCAGATTCGCGATCGGCTAACCGCAATGGGGATTGCAGTAGTTGATCAGCCTGATGGAGAAGTCCTCTGGCATCGACAGTGAATCAACGATAGCGCCAACAGCCTAACTATCTAGCGGACAGCCCTGCGCCAAGTCTCGCTAGTGTAACTGTCGAACACTTTGCAAATGCCGTTGGAAATCTTCGATCAGGCTGGTTGGCGGCATGGTGATTCGACTTTCGCCCGGGTGACGCTTTTGGTGAAACAGAATATAGCGACGAATCCAGTAAACGTAGGTTTGCTCGGTGCAATAGGAATAGTGCTTTAGCCAGATTTGGTCTCGGACTTGATCCAGCAGTTTTCGAGGTTGAGCTTCCATCAGTGGTAGATGCAGTACAAATGCATCCATCTTGACTCATGTTCAGTGAAATATACCGAGAAAACTCGGTAGCTATACTGAAACTTGCAATATATCTACCTAATATGAACGTACTATATGGACAACTCGCTGCCTATCCACCTGATTTAGCGAGATATACTGCAATTAATCCGTATATCCATTCTGATTTGGGTAGATAGACTGCAACTGTCGATCTAATAAGAGTTATATCAAGTTAGGTTAATTACCCGCAATATAAGCCATATTGCAAAGAGGCTCAGACTCTTATTGGGAAAGCTTTCTGCAAATATGCTTTATTATGGGCATCCTCGGCGACTTGATATTAGACGGCGCAAGTAATAGCTATACCATCGAAGAGCAATGCCAGAGCGACGGGATGAAATTTCCAGCGAAATCGCAAGCATTCAGCACCGTTGATTGCACAGGCTAGAATGAGGGGATGTAGTTGCAGAAAGGTTAAGCTGATGGCAGTTCGACAACCCCGCTACAGCAAAGAAGAGTTTGCTCGACGTGGCGATGAGATTTATGAGTCTCAGGTACGCCCACAAGTCGAGGCAGGCAATCATGGCAAGATTGTGGCAATTGATATCGAAACCGGAGCCTTTGAGGTAGCTGACGATATTGTGACTGCCTCCGAGCTTCTCCTTACCAGGTATCCTGATGCCCAAACTTGGTTTATTCGGATTGGGCATCAAGCAGTTTACCATTTTGGCGCACGGAGCCTTAAAGAAGCTCCATGATGCAGGGTGTAGTGAATCAGAGTTGTGAAGCGATACTCCCGGTTGTTGTGAAAAATAATGCTACGACGCAACTGGTTGACACAGTAATTGACACAGGCTTCTCAGGCTTTTTAACCTTGCCCTCCAACATTATTGATGCTTTGGATTTGACCTGGAAGGGGCGTGATGTAGCCACTTTGGGAGATGGAACTTCCTGTATTTTTGACGTTTACATTGCTACTGTAATCTGGGATGGGCAATATCGAAAAATTGATATAAATGAGTCAGAAACAGTTCCTCTGATTGGGATGCGGCTATTGCGAGGCTATGATTTGCGGATTCAGACAATTGAGGGCGGCATTGTGACGATTGAAGCCTTGAAATAGAGCAAGATGGTTGGTGAGGCACGGTCTAACAATTCAAATGCAGCGGACGGTGAAAGACGCTGGTGATGAGTTCGAGGTGATCTGCCGCCGCTGATTTGAGCCGTTATGCGGCATGCGACACTCCATGGAATTGCGAATCGCCACGATCACGGATGCAGCTGCGATTATCGCGTTCGATCATGTTGCAGCACTCGAACCGGCACGCGTCCGGTTAATCCACGACCAGATTAAATCGTCCGCGTGTTACGTCGCCGTCATCGACGCGAACGTCGTGGCCTACGCTGTCCTGAACTACAAGTTCTACGACAACGGTTGGATCGAAATGCTCTATGTCCATCCGCAATTCCGGCGCCAAGGAATCGGATCTGCGCTGATCCGCCACTTGATCAACGAATGCCGCACACCCAAACTGTTCACATCGACGAATCAATCCAACGTCCCGATGCAGCAACTGCTCGCAACGCTGGAATTTGATCGAAGTGGCTTCATCGAAAACCTTGACGAAAGCGATCCGGAACTGGTGTACTTCAAACGATTGCGCGATAATGCCACATAACAAACGCATGCACCGGAGCCACCGATCCGGTCAGATTCAAGTGGAACATCAAACGGGGCGGCTCGGTGATGCTGGTCGTTAGGTCACTCAAGCTCTTAGTGAAGGCAGTGGTTCAGAGGTGATCGGTCAGAGTTCAAGAAGACTTAGGAAATAATTGGTAAGTGCCTGTAAAGCGAGACAACTGGATTCGGGTATGAGTCTAAATTCCACAAGTTGACGTGTCGGTGTGAGTTGCCGATAATTGTGCGAGAGGCATTCATAGTGAAATATCCGCAATTGCATGAGTTCATGTAGATACTTAGTGAACCTCGTATCAAGGGAATCTTTCAACCTGTACAATTGACTATCGAAATTTAGTGTATTTCTATGTAATTTTTAGTATTAAAGTGATTCAAGTTACACCTAATTATCCTGATCGGGAGCATATTTACTGATGTGTCTCTTGGATTGGTAGGTAAGATATCTCAACTCCGCCAAACCTTTAATTTCGATTGCACAGGTCGGATTCTTCCGGATGAATTTTTGGCGCATCTATCCTATTAGCAAAGGGAAAATGGTTGGCGCTAAGTCTTGAACAACACCCTAAAAGATGGCGGCTTGCAGGGCAGGATCAGGGCAAATTGTTGGTTTTGCGGATAGTGGAGTAGAACTCCAGGTGATCCAGTTTATCAAGGCGAGTTGAATGCGATTTAAATCCTGAAGATTTATCAACCAAAAAGGAATTGGGCGCGAATTGATTTGGACAGAAGCACGAAGGTTGGGTCAGATGGAGATTCATTCATGCTGGTGTGAGTATTAGTGGACAATCCTGAATTTCATTTCTATGAAATGCTTGGAGGGCAAAAAGTACATAAAAAACAGATTGAAAGAGGTGGAACTAAGCTGATTGAGATCGCGTATGGCTGGACAGATATATAAAATCTGCAACGTAGTAACGCGACCTAACAACCGTGGTGCAAAGGACTAACTGAAGTTACTGGTAATGTGGTCTAAGCAATTTACAGCCTCTGACTACAAACGTTAGCACGCAAAGTCCAGGATGAGATGCTAGCAGAAAATCTATCTCCGGAATCACCTATGAAGATTGTGAATTACTAAATTCACCCTCTTGGGTACTTTCGGTTATTGAGCAGCCTAAATACACTAGAGATAAAGTTTACGGCTACCACCCTAAAGCGGGACAAAAGCATCCCTATAATCAGAAAAAGCCCTGCGGTAAATTGCTAGGGCAAGTATTGTATCCTCAAACGCAATTCCGAGGATACAATGCCCAATATACGGCAACGTCGCCAAACGATCTCAGCAACCCTTGCCCAGAAGGGACGCCAAACGATACGTGCGATTGCAGCAGCAACAGGCATCTCCAAAAGCAGTGTCCAGCGACACGCACAGGTTTTAAGGCGTCAGCATCAGCAATTTCCAGAATCTCCGTTGTGGGTCACCGCTACTGGAGAGCAATGGTTAAAACGGCTGGTGATAGCCACTATCTATGAGTTTGGCCTGAAGCGTGGAGTAGGTGCGGAGAGTCTGTGTGAATTCTTTCATAAACTTCGTTTAGAAGGTCACATAGGAGTATCAGTTTCGTCATTGCGGAAAATTCAGGGGGTGCTAGAAGAGAAGATTTTGGCGTACAAAGAGAGCCAACATGAGCGGTTAAGTCAATCAAGTCTATCCCTGCCAGCTCTTTGTGTGGGGGTGGATGAGACTTGGTTTGAACACACCATACTGGTGATGATGGACTTGAGTTCAGGCTATCTTTTAGTCGAGGAAATGGCGAGTGATCATCGATACGGTACTTGGCGACAGCCTGTTCAAAAAGTGCTTGAGCACTGGCGGGGGCATATTCAATACTGTGTTAATGATCGGGCAAAAGCCCTGATCAAGTTAGCCCTGAATGACTTGGGTTGTCCAAGCATTGCAGACTTGTTTCACGCCATGCGGAAGTTAACTCAAGGCTTGGGTTTGGACCTTGACCATCGTTTGAATCACCTGCAACGTCGTCTGCGGGAATGGCAGGCTCAACCAACTAAAGAAGCGACTCTCGGTCAGGCGCTCCAGTCAGAGGTCGATGGACTTCAGTCCGCTCAGACTGAATTTCGTGAACATCTGATGCATATCAGTTTGGGGTTACATCCGTTTGATGTCAGTACACTTTGCGCCCAAACCGCTCAAAAGGTCTCGGCTAAGCTCAATGAGCAGGTGAACCGTCTCAAAGAATTTAAGCAAACCCAGAAACTCAAAGATGCGCCTGGCGGTATCGAAAAATTC
>JAKSDM010000132.1 GCA_022360135.1 Pseudanabaenales cyanobacterium
TGATTGAGAGTTTAATCCGACAGGTGGTCAACTTGGGTTTGAAGGGGAATGGAAAATTCTGGCCGCCGGAACATGCGGAAATTCTTCTGCAGGGTCGTTGTTATTGGGCGGCTGGGCAATGGGACTCCTTCTGTAACCAGATTCTGACCGCCAAACTCGATGCCAAACAATCAGAAGGTGTCGAGCCCGATGTGAGTCACTTAGCGGCTGCCTAATCCACCCTTTTTTGCGCTTGGCACCCCCTTTATCTAGCAGTATCTCAGCCAACCTATAACAGTGTATTCACTATAGAATTAGGACAGATATTACTCAAAAATCAGGTTGTAAGGTTAATTAATGATTGGTAAACCCCCGGCTTTGCCGGGGTGACTCGAAGAGGTTTGACCGTGTGAGCAGAATTTAAACAGTTAACAAGTGTTGGGGATTCAATCGTGTTGGCTCATAAGCAATCCAACTCTCTAAATGAGAAGGGATTAAACCAGTGCTTTTCCGCAACATGCCCTTTGAGGACTAATCTAACCGCCCCTTTGAGGGGCTAACAAGATGATAAGCCTCCGGCTTTGCCGGAGGTAATTTAACTGTTTTTGATGATGAAAGGGAGGCGATTGTGCAATGGATACCCAATTAAGATACCAAAGCATCATTAAAGATATCCTTCAGAATCATGCTGACTATCGTGCTGCTCTACCTGATAGTTACACCAGTCAAGTTATATTTGATGATGAACGAGGTCAGTATCTAGTTTTAGATTTTGGCTGGAATGGGGATAAATATCTCCATGCAACACCGATTCACATCAGCTTGATTGGCGATAAAGTCTGGATTCAATTCGATGATACCGAAGAAGGTATCGCCACTGATTTGATGACAGCAGGCGTTTCTAGAGAAGATATAGTCCTCGGTTTCCGTCATCCCAAAATACGGCGGCACACTGGTTTTGCGGTGGCCTAACGCCTAAGAGCAGGGGCCGCAACAGCACTTTACAGCACTGCTATCTCAATCCATGAGTCGCGATCGCAACCAGTATCTATATTTCAATCAAAATGTATCGTAATGCCCGCCAATAGCGAAGATGTAAAAGTAATCATCGTCAAACTTATAAACCACACGATCCTTTTGCGAAATCCGAAGAGACCATAAACCTGACAGATTGTGCTTTATTTGTACTGGGCGCTGACACCCTTCCCTCATCACTATTAGTCTGACGGTGTTAACCGAGTAGCAACTTCAAGACACCCAGATCGACTCATTAGCAGGAATTTCCCAAAATGCGCCCAATTTCTTCTTCTTACCATCCAGTCTAGGCAATACATCCAGCTATACTATCCGAGGACTCGGGAACACTTTATGATTTGTTGGTAGACTTTTTTATGATTTGGCTATTGGCGGCTATCCAAGATGTGAAAGTGAAGATGGCGATGTTGCAAGATAGCTGGATGGTTGTGCGCATGCTGTTCATCATGAGTATGAGTATGTTCATGCCATAGACCCTGTTTTAGATGGATCAGCTGTTGGGGCTTAAAAAGCCCATATACGATGACCAATAAGGCAGCTCCGCTTAAGCTACTGTAGAAAAAACTATGCCCGGGGAAGCCGTTTCCCATCCACCCTGCCAGGGGATAAGCGATCGCCCACCATAAATGACTCCAGGCAAAGTGAGCGCCATAAACCCGACCTTGTGCTTCTATAGCGACGCGATCAGCAATTAAAGTTTGAGTTGGGACATTCACCAGCGTTTGCCCAACTCCGGCGATCGCCCATAGCAGCAATAAGCCGCCTAGGTTAGCAAGATTGGCGGGTAATAGCGTCAGCGTAATCAGAGTGGCCCCAATGCTCATCAACCAGATAGGGCTGATTTTTTGTTGAGCGTTACCCAAACCAATTGAAGCCAGCGTCGCCCCGATGCCGAAGGCGGCCATGACCCAACCATATTCAAGCTTGCCCAGCTGCAGCTGGCCTTGTACATAACCGACCGTATTGACAAGAATTTGCGCCCCTGCGATCGCAGTAATCAATTGCAAAACTAGGGCGTATCGAATGGGAGGATCGGCAAATAGGCAGCGTGTGCCTGTGCGAATGTTCTTCAAGATTTTGTGAACGGTTCTGGTGGTTTGTGGGCTCTGGTCAACCATGAGCCGCCCCGGCAAGGTGGCGATCAAGATCGCTGCGATTAAAAATGTAACGCCATCCAAGAAAAAGACTTGCCTCGTCCCTATCCAGGCAGCGATACCGCCTGCTAAACCCAGACCTAGAACACCCAGTAGCTGATAGGTGGCGCTGGATAGCGCAATTGCCTTTGGACATTCAGCTGCAGTGGTGACTAGGGGAATGGTGGCGGTATAAGTTGGGGTGAAGAAGGCGTAGAACACATTGAGCGCCAGCACGATCGCATAGATTTGCCAGGTCTGAGTGACGAAGGGCAACAGACAAACAATCCCCATTCGCGCCAGGTGTGTCGTCATCATCAGGCGCTTGCGATCTAAGTGATCGGCGATCGCACCTGCGATGGGAGACAACAGGACAAAGGCCATTACGCGTAAGGTAAGGGCGACCGCTAAAATTGCGCCAGCCTGCTCTCCAACCAACTCAAAGGCTAATAAGGCTAGCCCTAACCAAGTTAGCGAGTCCCCCACAAGGTTAATGGTCTGGGCCAAATATAGCCTGGCAAAGAGCGGATTGTTTAAACCTTGTAGCCATCTCGGACGCTGTCTCATTATTCTAAATTTCCTAAACACTCATCGAGAATTTCAAACTTTCTGGCCGAATCAGTCTGGATACTGTATCCCCCCTAGGGGCATTTATTCAATATATCTACTATATCCCCCCTGGGGGCATCTCACTGTACTTGATAGTGCTGTCACCGCGACGTTTGGACTATTCGTTATTTGAGGAAAATGATCATGCTCCCCATCAATAAAGAGAGATGGCTTGTTGTCTATGAGAATTTCGATATACCATCTACACTTGAAGATATCCAAATGTATTGACAATTAATCTCAATAAGGCAAGAGTATTGTAAGGTGCGATCGCATAGCCAGCACAACGCCCGATTATGAGCCTTGAAGGTCAGCCCTGATGCCAAACCACCATGCAATCTCTCTCGACTACAGGGATCTTCAAGCAATGCTGGAGGAATTGCAGCAGCAAGGGATGAGTTATCGATCGCAGGGCAATGAAATCTCATGGGAGCTACATCAACCCTTTGGCAAATGGTCTAGCCGCTCAGTTCATCTCAGGGATGAACTTGATTTATCAATGACTGAATGGGATGTGCAAGAGGATTTCAGAATCCTTGTAGATACACAAATGCAACCGTTGTTTGGATTCAGCTTTTGTGTTTCTGGCGGATGTAGAGTTAGAATTTTAGACTCAGAGACAGAACTGATTACCCATTCGAATCAGGCACAAACCGGCTTTTTTCAAGGAGACATCAAAACTATAACTGAGGTGGCCGCTGGACAGAAGGTTTCCCTTGTGCAACTGCTGATCGATCCCCATTTCCTGGAAACCTTGGCGGCGGAATCCCTCGATCATTCGGAACGATCCTTAAATCAGATGTTTTCTAGCACTCAAACAGGATTTCAATGGCTCACTAGAGAAATCACGCCAGCCATGGCGATCGCCCTTCATCAAATTCTCCAGTGCCCTTATTGTGGTTTGACAAAACGGCTTTATTTAGAAAGCAAAGCGCTAGAGCTAATTGCCCTACAGCTTGCTAAACTCAATGAACGTCAACCATATTTACCATCATCTACTTCACTTAAACCGGACGATATCGACCGAATTCACGTTGCCAGAGACATTCTGATTTGTCATTTAGATAATCCGCCTTCCTTGCTGTCATTAGCCAAACAGTCTGGAATCAATAGCTTCAAGCTCAAACAAGGATTTCGTCAAGTGTTCAACACAACTGTATTTGGCTACTTGCATGCCTATCGGATGGAGGAAGCTCGGCGGTTGTTGGGACTGGGCGATTTGAGCGTGACTCAAGTGGCGCAGACCGTTGGATACGCTCACCCAGGTAAATTTGCAGCGGCGTTTAAGAAAAAATTCGGAATTACCCCAAAAGCTATGAAATCAAGCTGAGTAGGGTTTTGAAGACACCTAAAATACCGGAAGGGCTGAAAAAAATACGGCTTGGAGCTGTATTGAA
>JAKSDM010001309.1 GCA_022360135.1 Pseudanabaenales cyanobacterium
ATCCACCTGAAATTACTGCCCCATAAGGTTTTCAAAGGTTTGTACCCAGTAGTACATTAGACTTTGTTCTGCCAAATTTAGCCTCAGTAAGGCTTTGAAGCCTCATAGTACTGATGAATGGGGGGAACTTCAGTCTAATTGATCTGCATTTTGCTCGGGTGAGTTTGAGCGGGTGCAGAGCGGTGGAGAAATTGGTCGATCGCTTGGGCTTGAGACTGTTCCACGATTTTGGCGATGGTTGAATTGGCTCACTCCACTCAAGCTAACTCAATTTTTCACAGCGATTGATAGATTTGCACAAAGTTTGGCGAAAGATTGAACTAAAGTAGTAAGCTACTGGGCATTTATCTGCTGAGAGAGTCGTTTGTCACTTTTTGCAAAAGAGTTCATTGCGATGGGTTGGCGAGGGGTGTGGGCGATCGCCCTGCCGATTTTGTTCGGGCTCATCGGACTGGCCCAACCGACTTGGGCTGCGGAGAATTCTAGCAGTGAACCCTTAGACCTAAACCGACTAACGCCAGAATTGCTCGAACAGCGGATACAAGCGCCCGTTCCGCTGGAGGGTGAGTTGACCATCGACCTGCGGCGATTGGTAATCGACTTGCGGCCTGGAAATCAGGACTTTCGCGATCGCTTCTACCGCCAGTTGCAAACTAAACTCCAGAGTGGCGGTTCGCCGCTCGCTTTAGATCTGAGTGATTCCCTGATTCAAGGAGATTTTAATATTCAGCAATTGGGATTGCGCACCCCATTGTATGGCGAAGCTTTATTTCCCTTGCTATCAGAAGATGAACAAGCGCAATTCAGACAAGATCTTCGTCGTCTCACCCAATTCAACCAATTCTCTCGCTCTCTGCTGATTCAACCTGAGGCGACCGCCACCCACATCTTCATCTTCCGGGGACCGCTGAGGCTGGCGCACACTCACTTCACAGGGCAAGTCGACGCTTCAGGTATTTTTTTCTTTGGTCGGGTAGAAGCACAAGGAGCCGTCTTTAGCCGAGAAGCCAACTGGGCGGAAACCCACTTTAGCCAGATCTTGGACTTTGTCGGCGCTACGTTTCAGCAGGAAGTCCAGTTCCGCCACAGCATTTTCTTTGACCAGGCTCGGTTTTCGCAGGCTCAGTTCCAGGCGGTCGCTAAC
>JAKSDM010001638.1 GCA_022360135.1 Pseudanabaenales cyanobacterium
CAGCGGCTTTGCGTTCGCTATGGCGATCTGTCAGTTCGTCCACCTTATCTCGGAGGAGGAGGGTAAAGCGGTAAAGCTCTTCCATCACGTCCACGACGCGATCGCGATAGGCAGATTCTTTCATGGCGCCGTCTTCATGGAACTCCTGATACGCCTTAGCAATCGACGACTGATTAGGAATCGTGAACATCCGCATCCATCGTCCCAGAATTCGCAGGGTGTTAACCGCATTGAAGGATTGAGAGCCGCCAGACACCTGCATCACCGCTAACGTTCGACCCTGGGTGGGGCGAATAGCGCCCATGCTAAGGGGAATCCAGTCAATCTGGGTTTTCATCAGACCAGAGATATTGCCATGGAGTTCGGGACTCGACCACACCTGCCCCTCTGACCACAGGGACAGTTCTCGCAGTTCCTGCACTTTAGGGTGGGAATCGGGTTCAGCGCCGTATAAGGGCAATCCTCGAGGGTTGAAAAACTTCACCTCAGCGCCAAAATTCTCGATAATGCGGCCGGCCTCCTCTGCCAGAAGGCGACTGTAGGAGCGCTCCCGCAGGGAACCGTAAAGGAAAAGGATTCGGGGTTTGTGGTTAAAATTCATGGTGCAATCTGAAAATATTAAACAATAAGCATGGGGGAAGACCATCCACGTCTGCAGTTACGCCAGTGCGCTAAAGGCGAGTCCAGCCAGCACCGACCCGATCAAGGCAAAGCTGAGGTAGGCGAAGAAGACTGGACGGCGCGCCAAGGCGAACACGGCGATCATGGCGGGAATGCTGGTAGCTCCCCCGGCCAACAGGAACGCCATTCCGGCGCCTGGGTTGATGCCCTGTTGTATCAGGCCGTTAACCAGAGGGAGCGCGGCGTAGCCGTTGAGGTAGGCGGGAATGCCGACCAGGGCGGCTCCCAGGATGGAAAGTAGATTGTCGTCTCCAGCGATCGCTCCAATCCAGCCATCGGGAACGTACACCAGCATCAGACTTTCCAACAAAAATGCTAGGGCGAGCCACTTGCCCAGAAACCAGGCATTTTTTCGTCCCCCTCGCCAAAACTTTTGTCGTCGCTCTGGATCAGGCCAGAAGCGCCACACGACGTTTTTGGGATGACGAATCTTGCTGCCTGCACACCCCCCATTGCCCACACCGTCTCTCAGTGGATGGGCGAACGACTTGGCGGCGACCCCCGCCTTGATCAACAGCCGGACGCCGAAGCCGCCCAGCAGTCCAATGCCAACAGTGGCGATGGTTTTGGCGATCGCAAAGGGGAATCCTAATGTGCCCACAGTGAGCACAAACATGGACGGATCCATCAACGGGGAGGATAACCAGAACGCCATCACCGCCGCTACCGGAACTCCCATCGACAACAACGCCGCAATCAGCGGAATCACCCCACAAGAGCAGAAAGGAGAGAAGGCGCCAATCAGCGCCGCCACTGGAATCATCACGGAAATACGTCCCTGAAATGCTCTGGCGATCAGGTTATCGGCGCCGCTGGCTTGGGCGTAGGCGGCAATCCCAATGGATAACAGTAAAAAGGGAGCGACTCCCCACAAACTGACCAGGGTAAAGCGCACACTCTCTGGCGCTTGGGATGGGATGAGGAGGGTAAGGACGATGAGAATGAGGGCGATCGCCAGAAATACCCCATCTAGTTGCCGCACACTGCGGTTGAGTCGAGTTACAACATTAGCGGTCATAGATGCTCCATTGATGGGATAACACATTAAAAAAATCAGTCAGCATACTGTCTCCTCAGGTCGACAACTGGAAGGGCGACATAGGTTACGGAGGTTATCATCGGATATTCTTTTGATATTTCTACAAATATCGAAATAATGGACAAAAAGGCAGAGTGAGTCAGCTACAGCAAGCTGAATCGCTTTCATCACCCACCGTATCCACGAATTCCATATCCTCAATATCTATCACCCGATTACGGGTGCAGCATTCCTCAAACAGAAAGTCGATTAGACGCTTTAAAGCTTCGGAACGAACGCTATACCAGATCCACTGACGGTCTTTCTCCGCCGTGACAATGCCCACCTGACGCAACTTGTCGAGATGGTGAGACAGGGTCGGCGCCGTAATGTTCAACTCTGTTTGAATCTCCCCCGCAGGTAAGCCTTTGGGATAGGCCGATAGCAGCAACCGCACAATTTTCAAGCGCGACGGTTGCCCTAGAGCTGCAAAGGCGGCCGCGATCGCGTCGATGGATAGCTGGGATGCGTCTTGTGTTTCCATATTTCTATAATTATCGAAATAATTGAAACTGTCAAGAGGGATTGAGTTCAGTTTGCATTGAGGTACAATGGCTTGGGGCTTTGCAGTCGGCAAATTTAATCACCACCGACTGGCGATCGGCATTCGCCAACCCGTACCAAACGCCCGATCCGTTATCTTCAGCACTGGCGGCGCCTGGCGACGCTTAAACTCTGCCCGTGTAACCAATCGAATCACCTTGTCCACCACCTGTGGATCATGTCCTGCCGCCACAATTTGCGCCGCTGACTGATGGCGCTGAATCAAACGACATAGAATATCGTCCAGAATTTCATAGGGCGGCAGGGAGTCTTGATCGACTTGGTCGGGCTTGAGTTCGGCGCTGGGGGGTTTGGTGAGGATATTATTGGGGATAATCTCTGTCTTTGTGGGTGAGGATGAGGGGGTGGGAGTAGGGATTTTGGATTTTGGATTTTGGATTTTGGATTTTGGATCGGTTTGCTTCCCCTGCTTCCCCTGTTCCCCCTGCTCTCTCTGCTGATTTAACCAACGACAAATTGAATAAACCCGGGTCTTAGGGACATCGGCGATGACGGCTAAGCCGCCATTCATATCGCCATAGAGAGTGCAATAGCCGACTGCCATTTCAGATTTGTTGCCAGTGGAGAGGAGGAGATGGCCAAATTTGTTGGAGATGGCCATCAGCAGGTTGCCCCGGATGCGGGATTGGATATTTTCTTCGGCGACGCCGAATGCGGCGTCAGCGAAGAGGGTCTCGAAGGTCTGGTCGTAGCTCTTCATGAGGTTGCCGATGGGCAAGATTTCGGTGCGGAGGCCCAAATTCTGGGCTAGCGCCAGGGCGTCGTTGATGGAGTGGTCGGAGCTGTAGGGGGAGGGCATAAGGACACCCAGGACGTTTTCAGGGCCGAGGGCGGCGGTTGCGATCGCCGCCGCCAAAGCAGAATCGATACCGCCGCTGAGACCGATAACCACTTTGGAAAAGCCACATTTGCGGGCATAGTCCCGCACTCCCATGACTAAGGCTGACCAGATTTCCTCGTCTTCATTCTCGGTTAAGGGGGTGATTTGACTGGGTTGAAGATCCTGCCGCTCTTGATCAAAGTCCACAATGGTCAGGTCGGGTTGAAATGCCAGGGCTCGGCTTACTAGTTGTCCTTGCCGATTGAAAGCGACGCTGTTGCCGTCAAAAATCAGGTCATCATTGCCGCCTACCTGATTGGCGTAGAGGATCGGGCATTGATGGCGAGCCGCACTGTGACGCAGCAGATCTTCCCGAAAACGCTGTTTGCCCAGTGTGTAGGGCGACCCAGAGAGATTAACAACCAAATCTACGCCCTGGCGCACCAGATCAGCGGTTGGATCATCGTCGTAAATCCGTTTACCCTGCCAGAACTCCTCATCGTTCCACAGATCCTCACAAATGGTGACGCCAATGCGAACCCCCTCCAACTCGAATTGATTAATCTGATCCCCCGGTTCAAAATAGCGGTCATCATCGAAGACATCGTAGGTCGGTAGTAGGCGCTTATGGAAAATTCGCCGCACCTGCCCGCCCTCTAGCAGCGCCATGCTATTGAACAAGGGTTTGCCTGCTTCATGGGACGATCGCTGGTTCGGTTCCGCCATGCCGACCAGTACAGCCAACTGAGCCGGTAAGTCCTGCGCCAAATGCTCTAGTGTCAGGATCATCGCTTCCGTAAAGCTGGGCCAGATCAGCAGATCTCGGGGCGGATATCCACAGAGAGAGAGTTCCGGCGTCAGCAGCAGCCTTACGCCTTGATTAGCCGCCTGTAGCGCTGCCTCCAGAATCTGTTGAGCATTACCGGATAGGTCGCCAATCGTGGGGTTGAGTTGAGCAATGCCAATTTTCATAGTCAGTTTAGGCAATGGAGATGGAGTGTTTATTGGGGGTGGGGAAAGGGGAATGGTTAATGGAGAAAGGGAAATGAGGCGCCATGATTAGGAGTCAAACTAGCTTAGAGAAGAAATTATGGAATTGATTGAACAGTTGGTTAGCAACCTTGGAATTCAAGAAGAGCAGGCTAAGGGAGGAGCTGGGCTGCTTTTCCAGTTGGCAAAAGATAAATTAGGAGAGGCAGAGTTCGCCCAAGTGGCTGACTGTGTGCCTGGTATGAGTAGCTTGCTCCAGGCGGTTCCTGCAGCCAGCAGCGGCGGTGGTGGAATGATGGGAGTCTTAGGCGGCCTATCGTCTGCGGCCTTAGGGGAGCAAGGCTCCGGAATGGGTGATTTGCTCAGTCTGGCGGGGGGCTTTTCAAAGCTTGATCTCAGCGGTGATATGATTGGGCAATTCTTACCTATTATTCTCTCCTATGTTCAAAGCCAGGGCGGCGATGGGGTCAAAGGGCTTTTGGAGCAGGCGCTGAAGTAAATTAGATAAACACCATTGGCTTATCCTTAAACTGCTCAAACGCTTCGGCGTCGAAGCGGAAGAGGCTGGCGGGGCGGCCTGCGCCTCGGGAGGTTTTGTCGCCGGTATCTTGCAAAAAACCGAGTTTGAGTAGGCGGGCGCGGAAGTTGGAATAGTCTGAGAAGTCTTCGCCGAGGACGGTGACGTAAAGCTGATAGAGATCGCCCAAAGTGAAGACTTCTGGTAGGACATCGAAGGCGATGGGGCTATATTCCAGCTTGTTGCGGAGGCGTTGATAGCCGTAATTGAGGATCTCGTTGTGGTCAAAGGCGAGTTTGGGCACTCGACTGAGGGGGTACCAAGCAATCCCGCTGACGCCGTCTGCAATCAGTTCAGCTTCAGCAAACCGCACTAGGGCAAAGTAGCTAACGGAGAGGTAGCGGACTCCATAGGAAGAGTCTGATTCCCTAGGATCCCGATTAGGACCGCCAAAGGTGTAGAGCTGTTCTAGATAGAGGTTGTTAACTCGAATTTTTTCAGATAATACTCGATCAGCAGCATCTTCCAGGGATTCTCCTTGGCGAACCAAGGTCCCAGGAAAACTCCAGTGGCCGAGATAGGGAGCTTCGTGACGCATGACCAACAGCACCAGCAGACGGTTTTGGTCGGTATCGACGGAGAAGATGACGTTGTCAACGCCTACCTTAAAGTCGGCAAGAGGAGGCGCAACTACCGGGTCGACAGCTTTTCTTTGGAGTTTTCCTGGCATGAGTACAGGTCGTTTTGGTCAATGTAGGCTTGAATGGCAGGGGGTAAACCCCTGGTTTCTTCAGATGTACGATATTCCGTGGAGGAGACATCGTAAGTCTCTGGCACGTTCGCAATCTCAACTTTGGCGCCCTGTTGTCTTAATTCCATCAAACCATCCTCTTCTATTGGATAGCCAGGTCTGGGAATGACCAGGATTTGCACCTGGCTGAAAATATCTTGAGATCGATACCAGTGGGGCAATTGCCGAACAATGTCGGCCCCAACTACTAGCGTAAACGCTGCGTCAGGCCAGTGTTGACGAGCCTGCTCAATTGTGAAAATGCTGCGGCCGTAACTGAGTTCTAGATGGAGCCGAAGGTTCCGCTGCGGAGACTGGATTTCCTCAATCATCAGTCCTAGCATGGCGGTGCGATCGACCAGGGGGGTTTGATGAGTCTTGTAGGGGTTGTCTGCCGCCCATACGGCTACGTAATCGAAAGCTTGGGACAACCAGCGCATGATGGCCTGATGCCCCTGATGAGGCGGATCGGCGCTGGTTCCAAATAGGGCGATTCTGATCATGAGGACGCGGGTAAATTATTTCTTAACATTTTGGAACCCTAATTCTGTCGTTGCTTGAGTGGCGCAGCTTAATCGCTTAGCATCCAGTAACAATGGAATTTCAGGGGCTTTTAGGAACTAATCTAATGTTTCACCAGCAGCATCTGCATCATCGGCGGATGAGGTTGGGAAATAAGGCGATAAGGGAATAAGGGGGCGTCACTGTCTGGCGGCGGCGCCATCCTGGCGCCGCCGGGTTTGGTCGGTGAGCAATTGTAGCGCTGCTGAAATTTCTGGTTGCATGGGAGTAGGCTGATCTAGACGCCGCACTGAGTCGGGTAGGCTGGCCACGGAAGCCGCCGTGCGCTGAGCGATTTGATCGAGGGAGTCGTGTTCCTGTAGAAGTTTACCCTGTTGCATAATCAGCTGTAGCAAAGGACTTTCCGAGTCGCCATCAGAGTCAGTGGGCGTCTCGGTGATTAGACCCAGGCGATCGCCCACCACTTTCCCTTGGTGAAATCGCCGGAAGATTTGCTTCTGTCCTGGGTAGGTCATCTTGCCGCTGGATTCTTTCATCACTGGCATACCGTCGATATCTACCAGCTTGTATACGCCGTTGACGGGAGCGCCGGTTACCAGACGAGTGCCGATCCCATAACCATCGATACAGGCGTTGGCTTGCTGAAGACGAGCGATTTGCCACTCGTCCAGATCGCCGCTGGCGAAGATGGAGACAGTGGGTAGATGCGATCGCACGACTTTTGAGAGCGCCGCTAAATCCCCTGAATCTAGACGAACTGCAGCTAACTCTATTTCCCCTGCATTAACCTTCTCAGCCAGAGACTGAGCGGCGTTCACCGGGTCAAACGTATCAATTAGTAACGGAGCCCCAGGAAAATAGCGATGAAAGGCTGCAAACGCTTCCCCTTCACTTCCTTTGGCGGCTGACAGCGCCATCACCAAAGAGTGGGCCATTGTGCCCGTCGGCTGACGACCCAGCTTAAAAGCCGCTAGCACATTAGAGGTGGAATTCAATCCCGCCGCCAGGGCCGCCCTAGCCGCCCAAAGAGAGGCTTGGGGACTAAATGCTCGCCGCGTGCCAAATTCTAGAATCTTGGCTGACCCACCGGCCACATCTCGAATTCGGGCTGACCGGGTAGCAATCAACGTTTGATAATTCAAGGCGTTGAGCAGATAGGTTTCCAAGATTTGAGCTTGCCATAGAGGCGCTTCTATCCGCAATAAGGGCTCATTGGCAAAAATAACGGAGCCTTCAGGAACTGCCCACACATCTCCGCTAAAGCGGGCTTCAGCCAGTAAAGACCAAAATCGCTCTGGGGCATGCTTAAAAATTCCAGATGATTGCAAAGTTTCCAGCTGCGCCGCACTAAACCGAAAGTTCTGCAGATATTCAATCGCCTGGGCTAACCCCATGGCCA
>JAKSDM010000507.1 GCA_022360135.1 Pseudanabaenales cyanobacterium
CGCTTGTACGCCCGGGCGTAACTGAGTCCCAAAAAGGTCTTGACGGTGCTCATGGTGGATTGGGTCACGGGTTCCTCAAAGTTGCCGCCAGCCGGGGAGACTGTGCCCACCATGGTAAGACTGCCCACACTGCCATCGTTGGCGCGAATCACGCCAGAGCGCTCATACACCCCCTTAATCGAAGAATCTAGATAGGCCGGAAACGCCTCCTCCCCCGGAATTTCTTCCATCCGTCCCGAGGTTTCCCGCATCGCCTGCGCCCAACGTGAGGTGGAGTCCGCCAACAGCAGCACATCATACCCCATCTGACGATAGTACTCCCCCAGGGTAATGCCGGTATAGATAGACGCCTCCCGGGAGGCCACGGGCATTGAAGAGGTGTTGCAAATAATAATGGTGCGCTCCATCAACGATGAGCCCGTCTTTGGATCGATCAGCTCCGGGAATTCGGTGATGGTTTCCACCACTTCCCCCGCCCGTTCGCCGCAGGCGACCACCAGCACGATATCGGCTGCGGCATAGCGGGAGAGGGTATGCTGCAGCACTGTCTTACCGGCTCCAAAAGGTCCCGGGATGCAGGCGGTTCCGCCTCGGGCGATGGGAAAAAAGGTATCGATAATCCGTTGGGTGGTAATCATTGGTTCTTGCGGGTAGAGCCGTTCGGAGGACCGCTGCGCCAACAGGCGTTGAGACAATGCCTGTCGCACCGGCCATTGCTGGGTCATGTCCAGGGTGCGCTCCCCGCCGCTGGCGTCCCGGATTCGAGCGATCGCCGTATTCACGCTGAAATTACCCTGCTGAATCCAGGTCAATTCCACCTCCCCCGGTTGATCGAAGGGAATCATAATCTTATGGGTATACCGCCCTTCCTGGACCGTGCCGATGGTGTCCCCGGCCTTGAGTCGAGCGCCAAAATTAACGGTGGGTGAAAATGCCCATTTCTTGTGTTCATCCAGGGCCTTGACATCCACACCCCGAGGTAAGAAATTGCCATAAGACGCCGCCAGCACATCCAGCGGGTTTTGCAGACCGTCATACACTTGGCCCAATAACCCCGGCCCCAGGCTGACGGAAAGTAACTGGCCCGTTTGCGCCACCGGATCGCCGACGCCCACACCCCGCGTACTTTCAAACACCTGGGCGTCGGCGTTATGGCCTCGCACCCGCAGCACCTCAGCCTTGAGTCTCTCAACCCGACCTTCGCTCCGCCGTTGGGGACAGATGTAGACCACTTCGTTCTTAGTCAGCGGCCGCCCCCCGGCTGGGGCCATCTCAATCGTGACGATATCTTCCTGCACCGCAACGACCCTGGCTGGATTGTACTTTTCAGACATTCGGAACATCCTCATGCAAACAGCTGATTAAATTCGCCAACCCCAGCATCCACCAGGTTTCGGAACCGTTCTATGGCGGCCTCGCTATCATAGCGAACCCATCGATCAATCAGGTCCCAACGCAGGACATAAATCACCACCGCTTCAAAATCGAAGTAGTGGCCCGTCCCCAACTGGCCTAAGCGATTCCAAACATAGCCAAATAACAGACGCTCCAGCGCCATCGATTCGTTGGCCTGCAACAACCGATTGGCCTCTGGAACCCAGGGGAAAACTCCCTGCAATTGGAATGCTGGCTCTGCCCAGTGACGTTCGATATGGTTAACCCAGCGTCCATACCCCCAGGATTCTCCCATCGGAGGGGTATCTTCGCCTCGTTTACGACGGCGCAATGCTGCGACAATCGTGTGTAGCTCCAAACGAAACGCCACCGCCTCTCGCAGCAGTGGGTTCTTCACCTGCTGAAAAAACCGCTTAGCCGCCGCTACAATTTCGGCGTCCGTTCGCTCTATAGGCAAATAGTGCCAACGAATTAAGTTCTGAATTTGCCGCAGCAGCTTGGCGTCTTCCTCGCTTAGCAACTTCAACCGCTCTTCCAGTTTGAATCGCGACAGGGGTGTCTGCTGTGACTTGAACAGTTCGCCTAGATAGGGCAAACTCACCATCAGCGTGACGTACTTGGTGGTTTTTTTAAACATAAACCAAGTCCATGTTGGGAACTGTAGTTTTGGCCCTCACCCTCAATCCCTCTCCCCCAGGGCAGCCGTGTACACACAAGTCGGAGTCGGAGTTATTTCGGCCCCCTAAATCCCCCATTCTGGGGGACTTTGAACTCTGATCCCCAGAATGGGGGGGTTAGGGGGGCCAGATCGATGAATTCGCAATCGAGACCGAGATCTGTGTACACGGTAGCCCCCAGGGAGAGGGAGTTTGAATCTAGCGCCTCTTCTCCTTCGGGGAGAAGGGGTTGGGGGATGTAGAGCTTTGCTCTTCCCGGAGGGTGGGCTTTTAGGATATGACACAACTCTCTAATTTGTGTATGCACCGTACTAATTTGTGTATGCACCGTAGCGCCGGGCGGGAAAACTCCAGGTTTCAAGTTAGACGTGGTTTAACTTATCGGACAATCCCTTCCAGAAGGGCTCGGAAGCGGGGCTGGAGATGCTGGAGCAGGACATCGGCAATGGCGCGATCGCTGGCGTCCAGAACCACTTCCTGATCCCTCAGCCGGATCCTCAGCCCCCCCTGATTATCTTTCGCAACCCCAAACGTGATCCCTTCCTGCAGGAGATCTCGACCGATCAGGCGGGTGAAATGAGTCAATACCCCCTGCTCCAGTTCTTCGGGATTATGGCTGAGTTCCTCTAACCCCGCCACATTCCGCGGCAGCAAGACCGCTACGTCTTTAGCATTGTCCATCTCCTCCCTGAGCCTGCCCACCACCTCCAGAATCAGTTTCTGGAGGAGTTCTGGCTTCTGAACTGCGGTTCCGACTAAGCGGCGCACCTCTCCCGTAAATCGCTGGTTCAACTGCATCTTGAGCGACAGCATGGCATCGCGAGCAGCAACCTCCAGAGCTTGATTTCCAGCCCTTTCCAAGTTTTCCGCCTCTGTCCTCGCCTGCGCCAGAATCTGGTCGGCTTCCGCCTGAGCCTGCTTGACAATCGACTCGGCTTGCGATTGGGCTTCGCTCACTATCTGCTCCGCCTGAGCCCGACCGCTGGCCACCCCTTCATCCCGTAGTCGGGCAATCAGGGCCTCAACCCCTGTGGCGACTTCGACAGGCCTATCCGAGGGTCGGCGACGTTTTTTATTCATCACAGTCCTTTCCCCCTTATGAATTGCTCCCTTACTTAGCCGTTTTCAATGGCATTGACCACACCCTACACCCCACACCCCATACCCCGCCTAAACCAGATGCCCTCAACCCAAGTGAGAATCGCCATACATTATGGCAGGCCGCCTGCCGCCACCAGTGCAAAAACGAAGGCGAACACGGCGAAGCCCTCAACAATGGCGGCAGGCGCCAGGGAAAGTCCAAAGATTTCCGGTTTGGCTTTAGCCCCTGCGATCGCCGAGGCGCACGCCTGACCTTGATAAATGGCCGATATCAAAAACGCCAGTCCGGAGCCCACGCCAATGCCGAATAACCCGCCAGCGTTGTCCACGGTGACTGGGCGGTTGAGGATAAACAGGACCACAATGCCGTAAATCGACATGGAAGACGGCAAA
>JAKSDM010000627.1 GCA_022360135.1 Pseudanabaenales cyanobacterium
CACCGCCGCCGCGCCCAAATCATCCGGGCGAGCGTTTCGCAACGTCCCACGGGGCGCTTTTCCGATTGCAGTTCGGACACTGCTAACAATGTAGGCTTGGTTCATATCTCCCCCTGATTTGTCATGGATGGGTTGTTATTTTTTATGGCAGCTAATTCCTCAGTGGTTTCTTTGTCTTCAACAAATGCATGACCCGTTCTTGGGTTTTCTTCTGTTCCAGTAGGGGTAAAAATGTCTCCCGCTCTAATTGCAACAGGTAATCTTCGTGGACCAGGGCAGGGGCGGTTAGGTCGCCCCCGGTGATGACATAGGCCAAGCGGTCGGCCAGGTAGCGATCGTACTCTGAGATGAAGCCCCCCTGGAGCATGATGTAGGCGGCATGCTCAAACAAAGCGCGGGCAGGACGACCCAGCACTCGGATGGCGTTACGTTCGGCGGGCGGGGAATAGCCTTCTCGATCGAGGCGAAGCACTTCCTCTTTGGCGACGTACAGGCGGCGATCCGCATTCATTACGATTTGGGCGCTGGGGGAAAGGAATCCCAGCTCCTGAGCTTCGTAGGCGCTGTTGGCGACTTTGGCCATGGCGATGGTTTCAAAGGCCAATTTCAAGCAGGGTTGAATATGCTGGGGCGAATCCGTGACGGCTCGCTCCGCCGCCACCGCCGCCATTCGCATAATGCCGCCCGCGCCTGGAATCAGGCCCACCCCCAATTCGACCAGGCCGATGTAGCTTTCAGCCGCAGCCACCACTTGCGGACAGGCCATGACCAACTCGCATCCTCCCCCCAGGGCTCGCCCTTGAACCGCAGCGACAATGGGTTTCGGGAAATAGTGAACTCGTTGCATCAAGGTCTGGAACTGGACAATGACGTGGGCGATCGCACTCTCTGATCGCTTCGTAAACGGATTGAACCGGTCCTTCATCACCAGCGCGCCCATTTCCGCCAGATTAGCTCCAGCCGAGAAATTCGCCCCCTCATTGCCAATCACCAGGCCGCGGCAATCATCCTCTTCTAGGATGTCGAGCACCTCGGTCAAGCCTTCAACCACCCTGGTACTCAAGGTATTGCCTTTGGAGCGAAATTCAAATAAGACCACCCCATCCCCCAAATCTAGCAATGCCGCGTCTGGATTTTGCCAGAGGGTGCGTTGCGGATCAGATTTCACAGCAGGCAGGCTGATTTCATC
>JAKSDM010000827.1 GCA_022360135.1 Pseudanabaenales cyanobacterium
CCAGGCGGCTGGACGATATCCCCAGTTTCCTTGCCAATCAACAATGAGAGCGTCATCTTGCCAGATCCGGATGTTCCCTTGGTATGGATCGCCAACATAGCTAGGGATAAACTCATACGCTAAGGTGTACCATTGATTGCGGTCTATCCGGGTTTTTCCAATCACGAGCGGTTCATCATAATGCATGGTTCCAGTGGTGTCATTCCGCTGACGGGACGAACTGGTACTCAGTCTTGTCAGTACAACATCCCTCCGAGGGTTCTGCAATTAGCTGTAACGCTTCCGATCCGTGAAACGCATCACTCACAATCCTGGGTTTTGCCACATATCGTCCCTTCTTATTGTGTTTATACGTGACGTCATTATCTTTCAAGTCCCATGACGACTTGACCTTTGCTCCTTCCACATCAATCAGCTTCCATTGGTCGCTGTTCGCCAGAGTTGGCAACGCAAGTACGACACCAAGACCAATTACAAGAAATGCATGATAGCTCTTGCGATATTTTCTACAGCAAGCACCCATTGAGATATTTCTCCTAATATTTCCCTAATTTCCTTCAAGGGAATCGTTGCGTTTAGGCAAGCATCCCCAATGCAAGTTATCACGTAATAGAAGAAGAAATGAGATGCTTTCTATACACTTAAGAATTGGGAATTTACAGATTGAAAATTGTCGCTTATTATACCAAGTTTTTGATCGCTTGGTACATTATGAAATTCCTCCTTACCTTCTTTTAGCTATAACGTTAGCGGCGTGTTGGTATAAAAACCGCTATATTTTTCCAGGAACTCCTCCGATTTGCGAGTAAGAAACCCGCAAATCAGAGGAAATAATTTTTCTGTTAGTTTCTATTCAATACTCTTCGGTTAACATTTTTGGCGCTCCCAATGATATGTAGAGACGTTGCATGCAACGTCTCTACGAACAAATAATCGAGCTTATCCGAACGGGATTGAGTTTCTATCAACATAAACTCCAGGTTGTCACTATTTTGTCCCGAGTTTGTCATCTTTTTGAACTTAAAATTAAATATGCTTTGGCATATCTTTATCCAGTTTTCGATATCCTATAATTTTTATATTGCCGCTAATTGATTTCATTGGTAGACTGAAATCTGCTAACGATAAGGTCAATCGTTGCTCTGTTAGAGAGGAGTTGCGCTGGCTTTTTGGAAGGAAGTAAGAAGTTTCGAGGTGTTTATCACTCACCTATACTCTCACTTACGCTCCATTGATGAGTTTTAGCAGGGAAGCATGGATCTTTTAGTCTGAGTAAGTAGGTTAGTTTATGCAACCAACTTTTTGAGTTTTCGCCTTGCTTAATTTATAGCTAATGTAGCTAATTCTAAAAAGATTGTGGAGAAGTCGACATTATCCATTTGACACTCACTTATTCATACCGAACATGATGACCACGCCAAACAATACGCCGACTAAAGCTGGCATTGATAAGCACTTATCTCCACAATCCGCCGCTTCTCTAGAAGACCTCACCCAAGATGGAAGCAAGAGTCAGAATAAACCTCACAATTCCCCACCCCTTTTATCTGGCAATCTCCAGAAGCAAGATTTGCCTGGAAGCTCGCTTAAGATAGTGGCTCATTTTCTAAAAGTCCCTCTACAGGTATCGAAGGATCTATGGCGGCGGTTGACGTTAAGAACCAAGGCGACAGTTTTAGGTATTGCGCTGGGAACTTTGCCAGTGTTACTGGTCGGTGGAGTCGGAACCCACCTCGCCAGTCAAGACATCACGGATGAAACCCTGGAAGATCGACAAAAGCTAGCGGCGGCCATTAGTCTCCAAATGAAGGAGTTTGTTCGAGATCGACTCTACGATATTGAGGAGATTGCCAATGCTCCAATTATGGTTGATGCTTCTGTTCGTAAGGTCGCTTCCGCCAATGACATTCTTAAATATCTTGACAGTTATCTAGAGCGAGACCCTACTTATTCTGCGATCGTAGCTGTACAGCCCGATGGTGGATATGCTTATCTAGATGACGATAACACCATTCCCTTTATGGTTATAAAGGGGAAGATTCCTCCAGAGGTCTATCAGCCAGCGTACAAGCCATTTGTCGAGAGACATATTCCTTATTTTCTTGAGGCTAGGGACACGCTTCGTCCAGCAGTCTCGCCATTACGAATATCGACTGTCACTGGACAATCCTCCTTCTATATCGCTGCGCCGGTTTTCAAAACCTCAACATCTGAGCTTGCCTATGTGATCTATAGCCAAATATCCGCTGAAGATCTCTCTGATTTGATGACTGAGCATGTTGCTGAATTGCTCGAAAAATCGGGCGGTAATAAGGCCGATACACTGTTTCAATTCAGTGTGATAGACCATGGGACAGCTTATTTTGAAAGGGTTGCTGACGGGGGAGAGAAAGAGATTCCCTCTAGCCGACTTGAAGTGCAGGGAAATTCTGTCAAAATTGATGGGCAGGTCCCTCAATCAGGAGAAAGTATTTTTACCAAGACAAACCGCATCTTTGTATCCAACGAGCTAGGGCGCACAGGCGTTGAAATGCCGACGATTTTCCCAGCTTATACCGAGTTACAGACAGCTGGGGTCGCGGCGACCACCCTTGACGTTTCTAAGCAAGATGGACAGAAATATCTCTTGACCTATATCCCTGTTCCACAAGTTGAACAGTTGGCTGTCAACTGGGGAGTGTTGCTTTACGAACCTGCTGCAGAGGTGTTCGCCCCTCAGCGTACTCTGAGCCTGATACTGCTGAGCGGCACCTTAGTAACCGCCTTGCTCGGGGCAGGTTTAGGGGCTTATTTCTCTAGCCGGGCAATTCAGCCCATTATAGCGGCGGCTGATACGGTAGCCAAGCTGGGGCAAGGAAATTTGGACGCCCGAGTCATGGTTAAGGGGGAAGACGAATTGGCTGTCCTGGGAAATAACATTAACCTGATGGCGGTGCAGATTAAAGACCTATTGGTGGTGAAATCGGAAACTACCCAACATCAGGTGACTATCCAAGCAGAAATTGCAGAACAACAGCGGCAATGGAGTGATGCGCTTCAAGGGGAATTAGCTCAGCTCTTGCATGATCTAGAAGGCGCCTCTAGGGGCGATCTAACTGTTAATACCAATTTGACGACAGGTGAGATGGGTATTATCGGCGACATGTTTAATTCCATCGTCACCAGCCTGAGAGAGATTGTTATCCAGGTGAAAAAGGCTGTTGTTCAGGTGAATAGGTCTATTGGGGAAAATGAGGGAGCGATTCGGCGACTGGCGGATGAGGCCCTAGCCCAAGTAGAACAAATTACCCACATCCTAAACTCAGTTGAGCAGATGTCAACCTCCATTCAGGCAGTGGCGGATAGCGCTCGTCAGGCGGCGGAAGTGGCCCATAACGCCTCTATAACGGCTCAAGCAGGAGATGCTGCAATGGATCGGACCGTTGAGAGCATCCTGAGTCTACGATCAACCGTGTCGGACACGACCAAGAAGGTAAAGCAGTTAGGGGAAGCCGCCCAAGAAATTTCTCAGGTAGGTTCACTGATTAACGAAATTGCCATGAAGACCAACCTGTTAGCCGTAAACGCCAGTATTGGAGCGACTCATGCGGGTGAAGAGGGTCAAGGGTTTGATGTGGTTGCGGGTGAAGTTGGGGATCTGGCTGAGCAGGTTGCCGCCGCCACCCAAAAGATTGAACAGATTGTGCAGAATATTCAGGCCAGCACCCGAGAGGTGGTGAATGCAATGGAAAAAGACGCTACTCAGGTGGTAGATGGGACGTATCGGGTGCAAGAGGTAAAGCAGAACCTGGTGCAAATTCTGGCAGTGTCGAACACCGTTGACCAGTTGCTGCAATCCATTTCTGAGGCCACAGTGTCCCAGGCGGAAACGTCTCAAGCCTTGACTCAACTGATGAAGCAGATTACCCAAGCCTCTGAGCATACCTCGGATTCCTCAAGGCAAGTGGCTGGGGCTCTACGAGAAACGGTGGAAATTGCCCGAGAATTAGAAACCGCCGTCGATCAATTCAAGATCGATACCGAAGCATCTTGAACATTATTGGCTATCCAGTTACAGAATCATTTCCAATCGATCAATAAAAAAGCCTGCGAGGACTCCCCTGCAGGCCAGGAAGACAGATGTGTTTGGCCCCGCTTAGCTTATCAGTGTAGTGATTTATACGTAATTGTCGGATTTCTCTACATCAGGTTAACAGCCGGGCTTAAGCTCTTTCGCTTCCTTAGATGCTTTCTTAAGTATCGAGCAGCTGCCTAAGGAGATTTCCAGAAAAGAATTTACCCTTGGTAGGGTGCTGTTAGCGAAGTCGATGCTGCTGGCGAATTTAAGATTTGGACACATAGCAATAATCACAGGGATTTGACGTCATTCCCACGCCGGTGGGAATCCAGCAAACGGGCTCCAGAATTGGCGATGGATTCCTGTTTTCACAGGAATGACGTGGCAATTGCTGCTTTAGGCGCCCTAATCGCTCCAATATCATTGATTGTGGCGCTTTTCCGCCTACCCAACAATGTTACGAAATAATTCGCCAGCAGCATTAGCGAGGCGTAAGGCGCCACAGTGCTGGTACTTTTGTTCCTGGAAATTTCCTA
>JAKSDM010001349.1 GCA_022360135.1 Pseudanabaenales cyanobacterium
AGGTGGAGCGGACGCAATTGGGCGGCTGGAGAGTCTTTCCAAGAAGATCTAGACCGCAGATTTAAATGGGTAAAAAACTGAATTGCCAAGGTTTCCCCATCAAGCCCTAGGATATCTGCATAACGCTTAATCAGACCACGCACGTAAACAGGTTCAGGCAACTGCTCGAGATTGGCAGACTCAATTGCCGACATCAGACTTGGCCGGATCAGTGTCTTGCTTGATAATTGCTCCAGTGACAAGGATTGTTCTTCACGGGTTTGACGCAGAACACCACCGATAGATGCCAGTTGCTCTCGCTGAAGCTGATCCAGGGTCTGGACTCTTCTTTTGATGCGATTCTTATCCTTGATCTTCATACGTCTGATTTGGGTCGCTGATAGAAGTAAATTGGCCAACAGTAAACTGGCAAACTATATACCTACGAGATTAAGATGATTTTGAAGCGGGTGGAACATTTGTGAGAGAATTAAGTTCACTTGGGCTAAGGGGACGATGCTGACCACTAGAGAGTTTATGCAATTCTACTGAACCAATCGCAATGCGGTGAAGTTTGAGAACCGGATGCCCTAACTGTTCAGCCACTCGACGAATTTGACGATTACGCCCTTCCCAGAGCGTAATTTCTAGTAAGGTCTGACGCTGAAACAGGTGTTCCACTATTTTGACTTGCGCCGGGAGTGTTTTTCGTCCTGATAGGACTATACCCTGTCGCCATTGTCGTAGGCTAGCCGAGTTGGGGTGGCCTTGAACCCACACCCGATAGGTTTTAGGCGTTTGATGGCGGGGATGAGTGAGTTGGAAGGTTAGTTGGCCATCATTAGTTAATAACAAGGCTCCGGTCGAGTCAGCATCAAGTCGACCCACAGGATGAATTCCTTGATCATGACGTAACGGGGTCGGCAATAAATCCAACACAGTGGGCTGACCCTGGGGATCTCGACAAGTCGATACAATCCCAAATGGTTTATTTAAGAGTAAATAGATTGCAGAGGGTCGATTAGATTGTTCAATCGAGCGTCCGTTCACTTGGATGCTATCGATAGCTGGATTGGCCTTTTGACCGAGTTGAGCGATCTCACCGTTCAACCGAACCCGGCCATCTAAAATCAGCTTTTCAGCTTGACGCCGAGAAGCAACTCCCCACTGAGACAGGATTTTCTGCAGTCGTTCCTCTATCACGTATCAGAGCGCTCTATCAGTAAATTATCAGAGCATCGTTTAAGTCCGCGTTATGCACCCATTGAACCAGGTGATTGCGGATTATTACAAGGGGGGAGATTCTCCCCTAAGGTTAGGAAGGAGTAGAGGACTGCAGGAGTTTTCCAGGCAAATAAATCTTCAGCCACCCCCCTCCCGTATCAGGATGATTATTAGCTAGAACGGTTCCTTGATGAGCCTCCACTATTTGTCTGACAATGGCTAGCCCTAACCCCGTTCCACTGGTAGTCCCTCCAGAAGCAGGGACAGCAGACGATTTGGGAATAATCCCGCCATTTGGACTGATCCGAGAACGAGCCGGGTCTGCTCGGTAGAAGCGCTCAAAAATATAGGGAAGGTCCTTCTCTAAAAAACCAGACCCGGCATCGATAATTTCGATAATGATGCTTTGGCAGATTGCCTTTTCTGGTGAGTCCTTACCTTTTTCCTCACTGACCCGAACCTCAATCAGCTGACGGGGAGGACTGTATTTAACCGCATTATCCATCAGGTTGATCAGGGCTCTATGCATCAAAGATTCATCCAATTGGATCAGAAGGCGCTCAGGGCCTTTGTAGGTCAACTGCAGATGCTTGACCCGGGCTAGAGGCTCCAGACTTTGCCAAACGATATGAATCAAATGAGGTAAATTCACTACTTTCGTATTCAGCCCCTGGAAATTTTGTCCCTCCAATCGGCTGATATTAAGCACGTCTTCAACCAAATCCCCCAGGCGAATTGCTTCATTCAGCAGGCGATCCAGCCATCCCTGCAAGGAGGGATCAACTCGATATTTGAGGGTCTCCGCCACCAGTCGAATGGAGGTTAGTGGGGTTTTGAGTTCATGGGCGACGTCAGAGGTCCACCGATCTCGCTGTTGAGTCAGGATGAAAATTTCCTGCCGATTCTCCAGAAAAACGCCTACTTCTCCCCGACAGAGGGGAAATCCATACCCTCGTAGGGGATATGAAGGGCGTTCTGAGAGATCAGCGGGATCGGGTGAAACTGAGTGAAGTATCCACTCTTGCTGGCAGGGTTTTTGGCTATGACGAGTCTGGTCAATGAGTTGGTCCAGTTCATACGATCGCACCAACTCTAATAGCAGGCGGGGTCTGGTGACATATCTACGTATGGGTTGCTCTATATCTAGTAAATAACTTGCTTGGGCGTTACACCAGATCAGTTGATTTTCATCATCCACTTGGATGTAGGCTATGGGAGCAGATTGTAGAATCTGGCGGTCTTCCCCCAACTGTTCTTCAAGATCCTTAATATGGCGCTCCTGGCCGGAGATCGCACTGGAAAGTCGAGCAGTAAAAGAAAGGGCGTTGGACCAAGGATTGGCCCGAAATTTTCTCAGCAGAGTTTTGAGCCTGGCATTAGCAGTTGCTTGCTGCCAGATTAGAAACAACAGACCTACCGATAGCCCCAGTAAAAACCATAGGAATTGCACTGCTCTCACCCAAAGGCTAGTCTCAAGAATAGCGCATAGAAAAAGCACCTTGGTTAAGGTGCTGTGATCAAGTGAAAGTTTTTAAGTGATATTGAGATGAGTCGTTAAGATCAAATGACTCGGAAAGCCTATTTAACATCGACGCCCCGGTATTTAAGACCTTGAACCCGATGCTTTGTCGGCGCATGCTTAGGGGTGCGGCGCTTCAAAGCAGCACCGCGATAGCGGCCAATCACTTCAGCTTCAGCCATTGCAATCGGGCTTTGGGTAGGCTCATATTTGACGCCGCGATAGATTAAACCCATGATTTTCGCTCTCCTTCTAAATAATGAATGTTGTGTGGTTTCAGAAATACAAGGAGGCGCGTTCCTTCAGGACAAGTCCCTAATTCCGTCTTCTAGTAGGGAGGCTGAACCTTTGGGTCAGCTAACTAGGAGATGAACGATTTATTTTCTGTATCTAGATTTACATTTTGCCGCTTAAATTGTCAAGTAACCTCCATAAAAATCCTGAACTTCGGTAGTCGCTTGAGTAAATCCCTCGATAACTCTACGCAATTATGGTTAATGTTAGGCCACACCCCTCGCTTAGCCCGGTTGGTGTGGCAGGCAGCGCCAGGATGGCTATTGCTGAACCTGGCTCTGACTTTGATTGCAGCCTTGATACCAGTTGGTCAGCTTTATGTCAGCAAGCTGATTGTGGACCAGGTTGTCAGCGTTTTAAGCCCGACATCTATTGGACTTTCTGCTGAACCGTCCGCCGAATTAGGGTTACCGCCTGCTTTGGTGGGATTAGTGGGGTTGGGATTAACCTTGATGGTGCTGCAGGAAGTGTTCCAGCAGAGCAACGTCTACGTTTCTCAGGTCCTAGGCGATCGCTTCTCTCTTCATGCCAATGAGATTTTACTAGAGCAGTCTATCCGGCTTGATCTGATCCACTTTGAATCCTCAGAATTTTACGATGCCCTGAACCGAGCCCAACAAAGCGGCAGTCAGTATCCCCTGCGGGTGCTAAATAACCTAACCCGGCTCGGGGGGCAGATGGTGAGATTTTTGGGATTGTTGGCGTTGTTGTTGCGATTTAACTCGTTAGTCATGGGGCTGTTATTAGTATCATCGCTGCCAGCCTTCTGGGTTGGGGTGCGCTACTCCAACCGCCGCTTCTGGATGCGCCGCTTCCAGACGCCTGAAAAACGCTTGTCCGACTATTTCGGCAAAATATTGACGGAACAGGACTATGTCAAAGAGGTTCGCCTCTTTAACTTAGGCCAATATTTAGTGGCCCAGTATCGCCGGATTCGTAGCCAGTTTAACCAGGAATCCAGGCGTCTTGCAGCGCAACAAGCCCAGGCCCAATTTGGCATTGGTTTAATCTCCGCCTTCGGATTCTATAGCGCCTATGGCATCGTGCTCTGGCAAACGCTTCAGGGGGATATCACTATCGGCGACTTAACGCTGTATGTCGGAGCTTTCCAACAAGCGCAGAGTTCTATTCAGACCATTCTCCTCAGCATCGCCACTGTCTATGAATTCAACCTCTATGTCTCCCAATTCTTCGAATTCTTGAGCTTAACCCCAAAGGTTGTGAGTCCCGCCAATCCAATCCATTTCCCCACTCCCCTGAAGCAGGGATTGGTGATAGACCAGGTCAGCTTCACTTATCCCGGCGCTAAAACTCCCACCCTACAGAACATTTCCTTAACGGTTAAACCCAATGAATGTGTCGCCCTGGTGGGGGTGAATGGGTCCGGTAAGACGACCTTATTAAAGCTGCTGACTCGCTTCTACGATATCGATACTGGCCGCATCACCTTTGACGACATTCCCTTACAATCGTTTGACTTGACGGATCTACGGCTCAATATTGGCGTGCTGTTCCAAGATTTTGTCCGCTATGCCTTGAATGTAGAGGACAATATCGGCTTCGGCAACCTGCCGCAACGGGAAGACTTCTCTTTGGTGGAACGCGCCGCCTCAGACGCCGGGGCGACCGAAATCATTGAAGGGCTATCGGCAGGCTATCAAACGGTTTTGGGCAAGATCTTTAAAGAAGGCGCAGAACTATCAGGGGGGCAATGGCAAAAAATTGGTTTGGCTCGCGCCTTCATGAGCCAAGCCCAAATTCTGATCCTGGATGAACCCACAGCCGCTGTGGATGCGATCGCAGAACACGATCTATTCCAACGCTTTCGCCAACTCACCCAAGGCAAAATGACCTTTCTCGTCAGCCACCGCTTTTCCACCGTCCGCATGGCGGACCGGATTGTGGTGATGGACCAGGGTCGGATTGTGGAAGTCGGCAGTCACGCCGAGCTGATGGCCCGAGAGGGGCGGTATGCGCGGATGTTTCGGCTGCAGGCGGAGAGTTATCGGATGGAGGAGAGATGAAGGAGGGGGGAGATGGGGAGGCAGGGGAGGGCAGGGGAGGCAGGGGAGGAAATTAATGGGATCTCAGGTTTACCCAAAATTCTGATTGGTCTCAAGAAACGAGGCGATACGCTGGGCGATCTGGTTATCTGCATAGGCAAGCTCCAACTTGCATATAACTTTCCTATTCTCATCACTACAAATAAGCTCTGCCCAGGTAATAGTTCGAGGAGTACTGGTATAGCCGCTATCGGAGACCGAGGAGGGCGTATATCGCTTTTTTTCAAACGCCAGATTCTTAATCGAAGATAGTGGGCAAGCAAACCGCTGGTATTCTTTGAAGGGTTCCTGAAATGGCAATGACTTGCAAGCGGTCTTGTTTTTCAAAGCAAAAATGCATATTTCTCGGCAGGATGCGGGAAATAACAGCTGATGTTGTCCTGAGTATGATTGAAATTTGATGTAATTTATCCCTCCCAAAGTCTATATTGAGTCTTTCAAACTTAGGTAGCTCTTATAACCCTATGCACACCTTCATTCCCCCTAACCGATTCTTCCCTTACTTGACCTGGCTAGATGTTCAAGCTATGCCGGACAAAGAAAATGTGGTGATGATTCAGCCGGTGGGGTCGATTGAGCAGCATGGTCCCCATTTGCCGCTGGTGGTGGATGCGGCGATTGGCCTGGGGGTGCTGGGGCAGGCGTTGCATAAATTGGAGCCTGAGGTG
>JAKSDM010001649.1 GCA_022360135.1 Pseudanabaenales cyanobacterium
GGGTCGATTAGATCATCGGGGGGTTTCTCGCCAGTTTCGGCCTCTGGATCAGGGATTGGAAACACGGCCTTGGGGGCTTCTATGGTTGGATCCGGCTCCCGAGTGGCCGATTCTGGCAAGCCTGCGCCTGCGCCCGCCTTGACCTTGTCAAGCTCCGTCGTCACTTGCTCAGAGATGCCGCCCGCGCCCTTGCCCTGTTCAACCTCTTTTTGGGATTTGGGCTTGTTAGATTCGAGCACCGCCAACAGGGCGCCGATAAAACCCTCGCGGTCAAATAGTTGCGGTTGCTTATCTCCGGCCTCATTCGACTGGGTCGCCTGGGCGCTACGGATTGGTTGGACGGGGTCCTGGGCTGCGTCTTGGGCTTCCTGCGACTTTTTGTCTGCGGGTTTGTGGGCGCTTTGCTTGGCCGCCAGGTGTTGACTCTGGCTGACGACGGCCGCAAAAGCCGGATCATCCTCTGGCGAGGTGGGGGCGGGTTCGGAGACCTCCTCTGGCGCCGCCGCCATACCCGGATCGCTCAGGTGTTCTAGGGGTGGCTGGTCTGGCTGCTCCCCCATGACTGCCTCTGTTGTGGCGTCCGCCCCGGCGGCGACAATGCCGTTTTTGGCGGCGGCTTCGGGGTCTTTATCAGCGTCTTCAGCCGCTTCAGGGGATTGGCCCTCCTTTTTGACCACGTTTTGGGCGGCCTCTTCCGTTTCTTGGGCTTGCTTTTCCTGTTCTTCTAGCCCCTCCTTCTCCAGGGTGGCGGCCTCTGCTTTTTGTTTTTGAGTTTCGTCTTTTTCGGTTTTCTCGCCCTCATCTTGGACCTTTTTAGACCCCTCATCGCTCTTTTGTTCTAGTTCACCGGCCTTTTCTTCAGCTTTTTCTTCACTGTCGGCATTGGTTAATTTATCTTGGGCTTCCTTCGCCATGCGGCGACCTGCTTCGGCGGCTTTATCCGCTTCGGTGGTGTCCGCTTCGCCTGTACCTGCTTTGGCGGCGCCCGTTGCGCCTGCGCCCGCTTCGCCTTTTTTCTTGCTGTCGATTTCCTCGTTGACCTGCTTAATCGCCGCCTCAGCGTCGGCTTTAATGTCGTCTTTTTTATCCCGTTGGAGGATGCCCTCGGAGACAGTAGACACGGATGGCGCTAAGGGCTTGAGAGCGATCGCCGCCGTCGCCGATCGCTGCCCTGGGTCAGGTTCAGGTTCCTGGGCGTCTGGCAATTGTACGACCCGATCGGCTATCCGGTCAGCTTCTTGTTCATAGCGATCGCCCACCGCCCCAACCATCAGTTGGGGTTGCACGGTTAAAGCGGGGTTTTCTAGCAGGTCAGCGGTGGGCGATGGCGCCTGCGTTGACGGGTCAGTGGGCGCCGCCTGAGCAATGCTTTGCCGCTGCGCCTTAGGGGCGACCTCAGCCGCCACCGCCTGAGCGGGCGCTTTTTTGTTGGCTTTCTCCGCTTTTTTAGCCAGCCGCTTGGGGTTAACCGCAGACGGCCCAGTTTGTTGAATGGTATGGGTCAGCTCGTGGGCCAGTAATCGCTTTCCGCCAGTCGATTCGGGGTTGTACTTACCGGCGTTGAAATAAATATCCTTGCCGTGGGTGAAGGCTTGGGCCTTGAGGTCCCGGTTCATCTGCACCGCTGCGGCATTGGTGTGAACGCGTACGCCGCTAAAATCATTGCCAAACCGCGATTCCATAAAATCGCGGGTGTTTTCGGATAGGGGTTGACCGCCCCCCTTGTTGCTTTGCAGGCGGTTTTCAATCTGGGATCCGACGGCAAAGGAGCCATCTCCTACTTTCGCCTGGATGAGAGACTCCGGATTCCCTGCCTCAGGAGCGGATTCCGCCTTCAAGGTGACCATTCCGTCTTCCCATTGCTCCCCAGTATGGGTGATTTTGGAGGCTAAAGGATTTTCGGCTTTAAGGGTGACTGCCCCGTCTTCCCATTGCTCTCCTGTATGGGTGATTTGGGTGGCTAAGGGCTTGTTTCCATAGGTGAAAGGGTACGGACTGAGGTTGATGGCGGCGCCTTGCCGCCGTTCTTTGACTGCTTCGATAGCTTGGCGCTGGAGGCGGGGTGGCGCCGCCCTAGTAAAGAATGGCGACTTAGAAAATGCCGTAACGGCAGGTTTATAGGCGGCAATTTCGATGTTTTCAAAATGATAGCCGTGCTGTTCCGCTGGTTGAAGCTGGCTTTCGGGCGGGTCGCCGCCGCCCGCAAACACTTGGCTATCGTCATAGTCTAGGGCGTCATCAGTTTCGGTTTGAGTATCTTGGCTGTCGAACAGGGACTGTCCTCCCACCTTGCCGGTGGCGGCGGCGGGAGTCGGGGTGGCGGCGACCTGAGTTTTAAGCTTGGCGCTCAACTGCTCTATCCTCCAACACACATGGTTTCAAGCGCCTTATTTAGCCACCGGGACTTCTGCGATCGCTGGCAGGGAAATAGCGCATCCACATCGATCTCACCATAGTCCAACTGTTGAATCAAGGCTTTGCAAAGTTCAATTGCTGAGGATTCATGAATATCCTCAGACGCAACGGTTGTGGAGGTTAAATAGCGAGCGTCGACCCAAGTGGGAGACAGTCCCAAGTAAGCTTTAGCCAGCAGCGGCCGACCCGGCTGGTAAGTGAACTTCAAATAGGCCAACCGCTTCACCAGTAAGCATTCGCGGTAGGGGGTCAACTGGGCTGACCAACGCTTCAGTAGATTTGGGAAAGGGGCTACCTGGTCTTGGGCTCGCACATACTCGGGATAATCCAATAAGGCTTGGGCTCGTTCTGGCGGACAAAAGCCAGTGATGACGAGTCGATTTAAGACCTGCCGCCACTCGCTTAGATGGTGAAAGTAGCATTCAATCGCAATCACGGGGGAGAGGGCGTCTTGAATTTCCAGTTGGAGCGAGAAGTGTCCCTTGCCTTGGCAGACTCGGGTGAGCAATTGGCTCAGCAATGTCACATCCCCTGGCCAGGAGAGGCGGCTTAAGGTCGATCGCAACTGAGCCAACGGCAGGTTCTGGAGATAGAGGCGAATGGCCGGGGGACCGCCCAGGGTTGAGGCTCGTCCTGTCAACGCGCCGACTTGAAATAGCTTAGCTGGGGCCGGAATATTCGCCAAACAGAACTGTAGCGTCTTCTCTGCAGGCGACGATAGGGATTCTCCCAGCAAAATGGGTAGGGCGATCTGACTCACCCAATCGCAGGAAGGCAAACCAGGATATTTGACCCCAAAGAAAGTACTCGGCAGGGGATCATTATGATTGGAGTTGGAGGCGCTATCAAACTCTAGCCAAATATCGTCAATCGCTTCATGAAGTAGCGAGGTCGGCTCAGCCCAACGATGGGCGAACTGGCGAATACGCCGCCAGACGGGCCTGTCCCAAAGGTGCGCAAACCCTGGTGGGAATAAATCTGGCTCCAACCCGAGCTGCACTAAGATTGGCGGCGGTTGGAGCTGTCCCGCCAATAAAGATTGGCCCCAAGACCCACTGACGCGCATGAAGAAATCAGCTTCAGCCATAGTCGATAAGGGACACTCGAAGCCAACCGTTGCGCCTAAGGTGATCGGGAAGTGCTGGGCGACAGCGCCGATCGCCTTCAGAGCTCTGGGGGAGATTAAAGTGGGTGGGATGGTGGGCGCGATCGCCCTCACCATGTCGTTAAGAGAAGAAGCCATATTCACGGTTCCCGGACAAGTAGCTGGTGAATTTCTCCTACCCAGCGTTGGCGTTCTTGATGATCCAGAGACAAAATATCCTGTCGTGACCAGTGGAAATAAAAAGCAATAAAGGCTATCTCCTGATAAAGGTTTTCCAGGGGATAGCCTGAGACTCCCCCACTAGCGAGAGTTCGTAATCGGGTGGATTTATGGTGTTATATCGCTCAATCAGATAGTGGAGATCTGGCATAAACAAATTCCCCAGATCATCCGGGCTGAGGGTGTCCGGATGATCTGGAGAAGCCGGGCTGAGGCATGGCTGATCAGTGAACGAAATCAC
>JAKSDM010001804.1 GCA_022360135.1 Pseudanabaenales cyanobacterium
GTCATGCTTTGACCCAGGCCGACACTGACAAAATAGGCCTCTTTTTGGCTGGCCCCAGCTAACGCGCCCTGCCGCCACAACCCATCCAAATAGGTCTCAGTGATAGTTTTAACCTTAAGCCAGGTAATGGCGCTGTTGGATTCAAAGACAACAAAGTTGGTGGCTTTTTGGATCGATTCTTCAATCAGATTGAACAATCGGCGAACCGAAACATAGCGCCATTCGTTATCATTACCAGCCAGAGTTCTGGCGCCCCAAATCAGGGTTCCTTTGCCGGTAAAACTGCGGATGGCATTGATGGATTTCCCAGCGGTAGGATCCACATTCAAGTTTTCTTGTTCCTCGTTGGTGATCTTCACCGTAGGCCCAATGATAGACGCTAAACTCACATTCGCTGGCGCTTTCCAGACCCCGCGCTCACGGTCCACTTTGGCGTAGACGCCAGCCACGGCGCCGCTGGGGGGCAACACCACCCGCATCGCATTCAGCGCTGTTTTAAGGGTGTTGTAGAGTTCGGTCTTCTCCGTTTTAATCGCCGCGTCGCCGAGCCTGGCGACCGTACCGCCAACACTCGCCGTGGAATAGGTCAGGGCGGTCTCGTCTAATGGGCTGCTGATCGTTGCTGAGCCTGCCCCACTCACCGCCAGACGATAGTTGCCCACCCCAGTGGATATCGCCAGGATTTCGGCGACGGTGGCTCCACTATTTGGCAACCGGATCACCAACACACTATCTACCAATTCAACCGCAATGCTTTGCCGATCAGTCACGGTGATTCTGACCCGAGGATCGTTGGATTGAGGGCCGCTATAGGTGACTAAAAGACCATTTTCACCTGTGCTGTATTCTCCCACCACGGCGCCTGCCGCCGCGCCTGCCCCCGAGAGACCATTGACGGTGACGGAATCGTCGGTGTAGTGGTAGTTAAGAGAGGTTTGCAGATAGGGATAATAGGCCGCCCCATACTTCAGGTTCTCAGCCCCAATGTTTTGTCTAAAGCTAGCCCCAACGCCATTGGTATCGCGATCGCTAGCCAGCACATCCAAAATTGCGAACCGATCTTTCAGATCATTACACTGCTTCAGCGCCGCTTGGCACAGGTCGTAGTAGTCGGCGCCGCTGGGCAGGTTAACCGCATCAGCCAACAGAATTAGCGTGGGTTCATCCTCCTTGCGAATGGCCGCTAACCCCTGGACAAATTGGTCTTTGCTAGGTTTCTCACTATAGTCGCCAATCGACACGACATAGCAAGGCCCACCGCCATTGTCGAAAAATGAACGCAACGTGTAGTACATCAAATAATCTGGAGTCACGGTTGAGCCATCCCCAGCTGTAATCTGAGTAATCTGCTCGGTTTCATCCAGCGTGACGGTAAAGGCTGTGGCGTAGGCGCCGCCGAATAGGGTGGTGTAGTCCAAGATCGAACTAATCCGAAGCGGCTGACCCCGATATTCGTGATTACTCCCCGCTTTTTCAGTGCAGCCGATAAAGGCAGGCGCCGCCGTCGCCACCGGAACAACTGAGGGAGGCAGGGTCGAAACCTCTTCGACATAGACATTGGGTGTTTTATAGGTGGGCATGCTGTTCTCCTGACTACACGTCTTCGAGCAGATTAATTACTTGGGCTCCATGGTGATTGGGAGGGTTGGGCAAGTGGGGAATCCAGGGTTTGGTATGGCCATTTTTCAAGAGCTGAATATTTTGTCGTCCGGTTTCCTGACAGAGAATTTGCGTTTCAGATTGGAACAGGACGGGTTGACTATCTGGGAAGCGATGTTGAATCGCGATCGCCACCCGATCGCTGGGGTCTAGTTCTGTGGGGACAAAGGTAATTTCAGCCGCTTTATCGTGAATCGAGAAGGGGAAAGATTGGCTGGTTTTGGCCGCAACCAGATAGTATTTCCAGATTTGGGCCTTAGCGGCGAAGGTGATGCGAAATTCACTGACGGGTGGGGGGCTCGTGGGTAAGGAGCCATTATTGTGAATTTCTACGACACCGAACACGGTCTTGCGCTCAGCGGTATTTAGCGCTGTAATCTTAGTCAATCGCCTGGTCAAATCAGTGGGAGCAGGATTGGTTGGATGGAGAGCAGACCGTTGTACGAGCGCGGAAGACAGATCGGCAATTCCAGGGGTATTGTGGGTCTGATTGCTGAAACTGTAAAGGCTGGCGATAGCAGCGTAATCAGCGTCAAGTTGAGTGAAACTGAAAAATGCTGGATTCTTCAGTTTCAGCAGAAACGTAAACGTGAATGACTCAGCCAACGGCAAAACGGGCTGTTGTTCTGCATCAACTGGCATCAGCACCCATAGGCCATTCACCATCGGTTTGAGGATCAGCCGATGGCCGCGTAGCAGCTTTTGGCAGGCTCGGGTGGGTTCAATCGTGAAATCTGAACAGACGTTATCTCGGTAGTAATCATGGAAAATACTGAGGTTGAAACAACGTTGGTAATGCATGGCCCTATTTTGAAAAGAGGGGGGAAGGGGCGGAGGGGGGAGGGGGCGCTGCGCTACAGTTGTGTGGTTACGGTCTGAATATCGGCTAATTCACGACCCGTCTCAAGCTCATCCATGTCTTCATCTTGGAAGACGATCATTCTGACTTTATAGAGGGCCGATGGACTGCAGGGGATTTCGAGCGATCGCCAGAGTTCACCTTGTTCCATAAACGATAGATTCACCAGCTCGGTAGACAACTGCTCAATCTCGGCATTGAGAGAAGGAAATTTTTGCTGATCGAACAGTCGATAGCTGCGAAAAAATTTTAGCACCAGGGATAGAACCCGTAAGCCTTCCATATATTCCTTAAAATTGGCAATGAACATCAGGTGTAAATTGAGGCAGAGATTAGGCTTTGCGGATCCGCTAGCCCCACTCGGCAGGTTGCTTGTATACGCCGCCCCAGAACGAAAGATCCGTTCTTCTTCCAAGTTCACCAGCAAAGTTGTGATGGCATTATTTTGCAAGGTGATATCCTTGGGCGGCTGGATTTCTGCAAACCGCACAATATCCTCTCTCTGGCCGCCTGTTTTGACTCGGATATAGCTGTTGAGCTGTGCTTGGAAAAAAGTCAGGGCATGATCGAGCATTTTGGATTTTGGATTTTAGGGTGCTTCCAAGGTATGAGGCTTTGGATTATCTAAATTCATTGAAGGACAGACCGATCGCTAATACGGTTCAGTTAATCCCGATTATTGTTCGAGATCCCCCTAAATCCCCCTTCAAAAGGCTACCGTGTACACACAAGTCGGAGTCGGAGTCATTTCAGCCCCCTAAATCCCCCAATTCGGGGGGACTTTGAACTCTGATCCCCCCCAGAATTGGGGGGTTAGGGGGGCCAGATCAGTGGATTCGCAATCGGGGTTGAGATCTGTGTACACGGTAGCTTTTTCAAGGGGGGTTAGGGGGGATCTACCCCTGAGTGATGGGACTAGATGACTTGTGTGTACACGGTAGCCCTTTTGATCAGGGAGGTTGGGAGAGCCTCAACAAAACGAGGTTAGTTCCAAAAACATATCTAACTTACTTAAGTAGATAATTGGAGTTTCGCCCATTGGGAATAATACGGAACTTATCGCGACCTTTACCCAAAGCCACACCCAAATCACGTAGTTACACGTAAGTAATTCCACAGAACCGACAAGACAGATCACGAGGACAATATAGATGAATGGCGCTGAAATAAGCGTTTATAAATCGCTAAAAGCCCTGATATTCCGTAGGGTGGGCATTGCCCACATGGCTTATTTCAGTGCCATTCCAATATAGATCGCGAAGATTTACAGGAAGTCTGCAAACCTGGTGCTTTGTGGACATAGGCGACACTATCGACAAGGTTGTTCCTGGTTAAAGAGGGGTAACTGTTCAGGAATCAGAGATTATACGGATTGATTGAGCAGCGTCTTTTCATAAGCTTGCAGGTTGTAAGTCTCTCTGGCGCAGCTGCCTGATTAAATCTTCAAAATCGTCATGTCGCAATCGTCATGTCGCAACTCACGAGTGTTGGGAGGATTCATCGATCCGCCAATAGTCACGCCTTCAGCTCAAATTCTGCTTTTTGAATTTCAAATTTTGTAGGGTTTACCTTTCTCGCAGAGTATTTTGAATTTCTACCATGCGCACCCACACTTCTCAGTTCCGTCCTACTTGGAAGCCAAACAAATCGAGAGACAAGTCTCTGAACACCGCTAGCAGCCATCAAAATCCGGCTCCAATTCAGGAAAACGCAGAGTCTGTCGCCCAGCAAGACAGTACCGCATTGCCAGAGAAGCCATGGGGGTTGATCACGGGGAATGTGATGAGAACCCTTGCAACTAAAGAGCCTGGTTCAAGTCAAGGAATGGTGCTCCAACCCAAGCTGACGATTGGTGAACCGGAAGATAAATATGAGCAAGAAGCAGATCGGGTCGCCAAACAGGTTGTTCGTCAGATTAATAAGACACATTCTGAATCAAGGCCGTTGGCAGGGACAAAAGGCTCAGTAGATAAAGGTCTCCAGATGAAAGCTGAGTCAGATGGGATACAGTCATCGGAAAAGCTAGGTGTTGGAACGGTGCGGATGAAACCTCAGCTACAGCTAAGGCAATCAGGCAGAGGCAGTAAGGCATCCTCAGAAATAGAGACATCGCTAAACCAGCTAAAGAGTAGTGGTCAACCTCTGACAAAAGGATTGCAGCGCAGTATGGGGCAGGCAATGGGAGCAGATTTCAGTGGAGTGAGGGTACATATGGATAGCAAGTCAGATACCCTAAATCGCTCGTTAAGTTCACGGGCATTTACTACTGGAGAACATGTGTTCTTTAAGCAAGGAGAATATAATCCAAGTAGTAAGGGCGGGCAAGAATTGATTGCCCATGAATTAACTCATGTAGTGCAGCAAAAGCCGGGTATGGCGCAAAAGGGAGATGATGTGAATAGAAAACCTACAACCGATAGACCTGAGAGTAAGGGGATTGTAGAGCTACATGCCAGACAAGGGCATGGGCGTCATATACAACGGCAGTGGGTCAACAACATCAATATACATAGAGAAACACTCCAACAACTCTCTTTGTTCAGCAATGCTGGACCCGGGATCACAACCCCAGAAACAGGATTAAGAATCGATAGCACTCATCAGACTTGCGACATAGACTTAAGTTCATATCCACACATCAAGCAACAAGCGCTGACAAATTATAGTAACCAAGCCCAACAGGGTAATGCATACATAACTCAGTCAGAAGTGATGGACGTTGACAAATCACCATCAGATGTTTGGGAGTATCCAGCAAAAGACGGACCGGGCGTAATGAGATATTCGCCTCAGATCGGTGCAATAATATTTCATGCTGGCGGCCAATGTGTAACCGTACATCCACGTTCGGGCAAGTATCTTTTCAAGGTGGGATGGGCTACAAAAAGTGTCATGGAAGAGATAGGAGGGTACACAAATCATATAGTGCAAGCTGACCCACGCCATGCGAGTACGCATAATTCCGACTATTATAAGTTTACAGCTTTGAATCCCCATGACCACTGGTTCAAATGGCCGATTGCAAGGATATCAGAAAGTGACAAGAAGCAAATCGAATCATGGTTCATCGAGAAGGGAAAGATAAAGTTAGGACAAGCATACGATGAATTTGCAGATCGGGGACGTGAGGGGGCGCCAGGGAAAGTTTTTGACGTCACAGAAGAAGAAAAAGGGACTAAAGACATCAAAAATCAAGATTGGTCACTTTAGCTCTCAAAGCCGAATGCAGCTACGAAAAAGGCGGTAACGAAATTCAGGAGTGGTTGCCTGAATGTGAACCCGACACCTAGGGGCGGTAACAAACTTTGTTCCATCCCGCCGAGGTCAGACCGATATGAATAACCTCTGTGTGAATCAGCCAGCCAGCCAGTAGGTTGGGTTGAGCGGTCCATTGAATTCGACAGAGGTCCCAAAGTGTGATGGACCGCGAAACCCAACATCAACGCCTTCCTTAACCTGGTTGAAAGTGGCGATGTTGTTCAAGCAGCTTAGCAAACAGCTGTTGGGAAACAAGGCTCCTAACTTGGGACTTGTCAAGCAAGCGTTAAGTCAGTGGCAGACTGAGATCGCTAACATGCCAGAATAAAAGAAACGGCTTGCCTCATTCAACCATGACTACCGGAACCGAGATGATTGGCTTACCCTCAACCCAGATTGAACGGCGGGTCCAACTTTCAGGGATTACCTGGAAAACCTACCAACAGCTAAAGACTGAGTTGGACAATCGTAACGTACGCCTAACGTACAATCACGGTGTGCTTGAAATTATGGCCCCCTCTCCCGAACATGAATACTTCAAAAAAGTAATGGGCCGTTTTGTTGAGACTCTGGCAGAGGAATTTGTGGTGAACCTGCACCCTTTAGGATCCACAACATTGGACCGTGAAGACTTAGTCAGCGGTTCAGAGCCTGATGAATGTTTTTATTTGACCGTTAGTAAAATTCAAGCAATCAAAGGCAAGAAGCGCATCGATTTGACCCAAGATCCAGCTCCAGATTTAGTGATTGAAATTGATATTACAAGTCGCTCAAAACATCGCCGTCAGGTTTATGCAGCCCTGCAAATTCCAGAACTATGGCGGTTTGACGGGCAGGAGTTAACCATTCTCGCCCTCAAAGATAAAGAGTATATCCCCATTAATCAAAGTATCGCCTTTCCCCAAATTAACGCCCGAGCCATCGAACCCTTTTTGCAACAGGCAATGACCACAGATTATTTAGAACTGGTGAACAATTTTAGGCAGTGGTTACAAAATTTATAGATAGATCTTGTAGGTTGAGTTGAAGAATGAAACCCAACATCCCCCCTGATCATCCATAAAAAAGTCTTTCTAATGCCTGACATTCTTGGGTTTTTATATCGCGCAACCCAACCTATATCAATTCATCCATTGCCTAGATTTTTACTCAATGTTGAATTGTGAACTTTGAATTTCACCCCCGTCGTCTTAGCAATCGCCCCACCGAGATCACGACATCTGGAAATGCTACAGGCCTAATATCACCTTCAATTAGAGTACGCTTTTCTCGATAATCATCGTCGCTCGGATCTCGAAACACAACGAGTTCCATCCGTTTCAAATTAGTCGCCCAATACTCCGGAATGCCTGCTTGAGCATAAATTTTAGGCTTAACTTCCAGGTCTTTCGTTAGACTCGAATCGGAATATTCAACCACCCAAAAAATATTTTCTGGATAGGGATGATGTTCCAAATAGGTGTCGCCCAGATCTTGAACAACCGCGATATCCGGTTCGGGTTCTGAGTGATTGGGCAGCGTGATCGGTTTGCCTTCTCGAATTTTTGCCCGACCGTGTAATAATTCCCGAAAATAATCAGCGGCATTGCTGCTTAGATGAGCATGAGGTTTGCCTTCCGGAGGCATTTCAATAATTTCTCCATTCAATAATTCCACGGGGCGATCGCTAAGAATCCCCGCATCGATCATCTGATGATATTCATCGAGCGTCCATTTGGAGATGACAATGGATGAGGAAGTAGATGGAGTCATAGAACTTCAATCGTCAAGGAGAGGCCGCAGACACCTAGATATTTTTTAGTTTCGCTACCCCTCTATTGTATATCGAAACAGCTGTTGAGTTTTTTGTAGTAGTAACTCTAAATTGTGTAGATTGGGTTGAGCAGTCTATCGAAAGTGGAAAGAAGCCCTAATCCTAATCCTTGCTAGAATGCGTACTTAACATCCACAACTCCTTATTTGCTATATCTGGCAGTGCGATCGCCATCAACTTCACTTCATAATCACAACGCCGAAATGTTCCCCCTGCTAAACTAAAATTACATTCCCTGAAGTGGCGGAAAACCAGAAAATTGCGTATTCTTTCCCAGAATTTCGCTGTACTTTGGAACACGCTCTATTGCCCCTGATATAGCGGTCTTCCAATGGTCACGAATTCCCTTTGTCCTGATGGAGAAGGCTCCAATGATTTTTTGTGGCGCCCAGATTGGACTATCGAAATTCTCTCCCCAGAACAAAGTTCAAATCGGGTTGTTGGCAACTAACAATGCCAATCAGACCAAGATGATTAGCTGACTCCAATGGACTCCGAATACACTCAGTTGCTGCAGAAAATAGTTGATCCCACGATTCAGCAGACGCTCCAGGCTTATGCTGAGGAAATTGTGCGGTTAGAAAAGGCGACCAGCATACTCTCTAAGCCACAAATTCTCCGCCTGCTATTAGTGCGGGATGGAGTTGAGCGGAGTTTGCAGGAAGTTGAGATAACCTCTACAGAAGAGCGCGCGATCGCCCTGGCAGTCCTGAGTGATTTAGACAGTTGCCTGAAAAAACAGGCTCGCGACATTGTCATGGATGACAAGTTGGCCGACTGTCGTCAGAGCCGTAGACCTCCGGAAACACACTGGTGGTGGTGGCTGGAGTCCTATGCTCCCAAATATTCTGGCCATAAGCTGGATCGATTGGACTGGTTATGGAATGTCTTAAGCGCTAGCTGTTTAGTCGTTTCAGCCTCTCTCTTGACGATTACGGCTCAAGCATTCTCGGCGGTAGGTGGGTTAGATCTTTTGCAAGCCCTGAGCACCATCTCCCAAGCCACAGGCATTGTCCTAGTGGCGAGTGGAACCCTGACCGATAAGGGCCAGAAACTGGTGAAGAGAACGCTAGAAAAGCTGAATATTCCGCCCTATTTCCATTCAGAAGCGACCTTGGGGGCTGCCGCTTTACTACTGCTGGCATCCTATGGCGTCTACAATTCCTTACCCCAACTCTCTCAGTACTACTACCAAAAAGGGGTAAAAGCCCAAATGCGTGGGAATCTCTATGTGGCAATTGAGTACTTCAAGGAATCTATCGCCTTTGATCGCAATTATACTGATCCCCACACCCATTTAGCAGAGGTATACCAAAACCTGGAACGATTTGAGGAAGCTCAGGCTGAATACCAGGACGGCCTGTTGAAGGGAGACATTGCAGCGCTCAATGGGATGGGAACGTTGATCTTAGCGGCGGCGGCGGAAGAGGAAGAAGAGGCTTCAGGCGAGTTAGGGTCGCTCAGTGGGTTGTTGGATGCGGAAGTTCTATTCCGGATCGGATTGAATCAGGTGGAGTCGGATAATCGGCAGTTAAAGGCGGCGTTGCATACAAACCTGGGAATTGCCCTAATGAAGCAGGGAAAAGCGGCAAGGGATTCCGATATCGCCCAAAAGAAGCTGCTTGACGAAGCGGGTGAGCATTTTCAAGCAGCTATCCAAATTGAGCAAAGTATGGCTAACAATAACAACGAAACTTATGCTGGCCAAGGTCTCGCCTACTGCTATATCGCAGACTTTTACGAGCAAACCGAAAATTTCAAGCAAGCGGCGGAAAATTGGCGGCACTGTGAAGAGAGCGCTTATCCAGCGTCTTTGGAACAATATGAGGATATTCTGCGCCTAGGGGGAAATGCGATCGGGCTCCACCTCGACACAAAACATATCCTTGAAGCGGACTTAAATTAAACGCCGGGCACTGGTTCCGTCGTATGGGGAGGCATGAAACTTTATAGAATATGATTTAGAGCGATAAAGGACTGAGAAAAGGGTGACCTAAATTCAGTATCACATGCCAATGATCGGGGCGGGGGCAGATGAGTTTCCAGATTTTGGGCGAGGTCACTAATGCTTCGTGGACCGGCGCATGACGCTCCACTAGATAACGCATGACAGGATTATGTTCAATGGAGAGGGCGGTTTTCAGA
>JAKSDM010000754.1 GCA_022360135.1 Pseudanabaenales cyanobacterium
AAAATTCAAGCCCTGTTTGAGTTGGCGCACTTGGGTCATGAATCTTGGATTATGAATGGCGGAAAGAAAAATAACCTTAAAAACTTGATTCTGAATAAGCAATTTGTAGGCACAAAGATCTGTTGGTTGCCGACCTAAAAGCCCGCTCCGCCTCATCAATCTATTGTGTGCAATGTGTACACACAAGTCTTCTGGACTAGCTCCATCGGTGTCAAGATCGGTAGTACACAGTAGAGTACACGGTAGCTCCCATCAACCGAGCGAATACAAAAATCAGCACCTTAATAGAGAGCGGGTGATTTGAATTACCGCCAAAATATAAAAAGCAGCAGGAAAATTCTAGGAGAGATATCTCTATGACGCTTCCAGATGGCCCACGCACACCCAAGTATTTGAGGTTTTTCCGGATTCTCAAGCTGGTTCTTCGCCCTTTAGATTATTTAGAGAACTATGCCCAACGCTATGGAGACATTTTCAAAATAGGCGGAGAGAACTCTCCTCCCTTTGTTTATGTGAGCAACCCCCAGGCCATTAAGGAAATCTTTACTGCTGATCCAGATCAATTTGAATCCGCTAGAGGGAACAGCGTTTTAAGATTTTTGCTGGGCGATCGCTCCTTAATGCTTCTAGATGGTGAGCCGCATCAGCGGCAGCGACGACTGTTAATGCCCCCCTTTCACGGGGATCGTTTGCGCATTTACAGCCAACTGATCTGCGACATCACTGAGCAAGTCACCCATCAGTGGGCCATTGGCTCCCCCTTCCTGATTCGCGCCCCGATGCAAGAAATTACCCTGCGGGTGATTTTACAAGCTGTGTTCGGTCTGCACCAAGGGGAACGGCTGCAGCAACTGCGGCGACTTATTAATACACTGCAGGACTCTTTTGATTCGCCCCTCAGTTCAAGCCTGCTCTTTTTTGGCTTCCTGCGGAAAGATTGGGGTCCCTTGAGTCCTTGGGGACGATTCCTTCGCCTCAAACAGCAGGTGCGAGATCTAATTTACGACGAGATCCGTGAACGCCGGGCGGAGATGCAGATTTCTGAGGCTTCTCAGCCTACCCGCACCGATATTCTCAGCTTACTCATGCTGGCGCGTGACGAAGCGGGTCAACCCATGACGGATGAAGAACTACAGGATGAACT
>JAKSDM010001070.1 GCA_022360135.1 Pseudanabaenales cyanobacterium
AGTCCAACTCCGCCGACAAAAAAATTCATCAGCGCGATTTCTTTATTGGAGATATGGCCCAATAGCCAGACTCCATTTAAGAGCAGAACTGCTCCCACATAGAACAAGAACAGACCTTGGTAACCCGTAATAACCATTTCTTGCCCCCTAAATTGAGATTAAATAACTTAGATAGCAGTAATACGATGGCAATACAAAAAGCAGCCGCAACTTCTGGCAAACCCCATCTCTTTGTATTTAGCTCTAGATATGATCAAACTATTGATTAATGCATATAGAATCCCTCTGATAGAGACTGTAGAACTAAAGATAGATTTCAAGAAATCTAGAACTTGATAAAATTTGTAAATTCTTTTTGAATTCCGCCTTGTTTGGAAACATTAAAACCAGGCAAAACCCGAAGTTGTGTATTTAACTACGGGTTAATAAAATTTCACCAAGTAAAAAGTATTTCCTGGTTGACTTCAGTTATATATTTTTAGGTTGAATATGACCTAAGCTGGGAGAAAGCTTAAGTATACAACTTCATGCTTCTTGTATTTATCTTAACCTTATTAAACAAAAATCAGGGAAATAAACAGATATTTTGTAGCCTATTTTACATTGTTGTCTATGGCTAAGAAACTATGATTCAGTCACGAATATAGATTAGCTACTTTGCATTAATTCAGCAATAGATTTCATTTAATTATCTATATTCTTTATCTTGTTGATCTAGTAGAAATTGGCGAATTATTTGCGATTTAGTTTTCTTGTTCATGTTCCATCAAAGTTGAGTTTTTGTGTTGCCAGTCCAGTTAAAGCTAAATTGGTCTGGACTGTTTTGATCAAGCCTTTCTCTCTCAACTAGATCTCTCTCAACTGGATCAATGTGGAAGTTACTGAAGGAAGTGAAAGCTATGCCTGAAACTCTTTTTAAGGTTGATTTGACTAAGCCCATGCATCAGCAAGAAGTACCGGGGCATAATCGTTGGCATCCTGATATTCCTGCTGTGGTCAACGTTAAGCCAGGAGACATTTTTCGAATTGAGTGTAAAGACTGGACGGATGGCCAGATTAAAAATAATGATGATCCCAGTGACATTCGAGACGTTGATCTCACCGTTGTTCACGTTTTAAGCGGTCCTATCCGGGTTGAGGGCGCACAACCGGGAGATATTTTGGTCGTTGATCTGCTTGATATTGGAGCCTTGCCGGGAAATGAGTGGGGCTTCACCGGAATTTTCTCCCGAGAGAATGGCGGTGGATTTCTCACTGATCACTTTCCAGAAGCCGCAAAAGCCTGCTGGGATTTACAAGGCATTTACACCAGCAGCCGACACATTCCAGGGGTCAAGTTTGCCGGGATTACTCACCCAGGACTGATTGGCTGTGCGCCTTCCGCAGAGCTTTTGGCTACCTGGAACAAGCGAGAGAAAGCGCTGGTAGAGAAGGGGGGACCGGCTTGGAAACCAGCAATCCCAGCCTTAGCAGAGTTGCCGAATCCCAAGAACGCAGTTTTGGGAACGCTTAAGGGGGCTGACTTTGATCGGGTTGCGGCTGAGGCGGCCCGTACTGTGCCCCCTCGTGAACATGGCGGAAACTGCGACATTAAGAATCTTTCGAAAGGCTCTCGCATCTACTTTCCGGTTTATGTTGAGGGGGCGAATCTATCGATGGGAGACATTCACTTCTCCCAGGGGGATGGAGAAATCTCCTTCTGTGGCGCGATCGAGATGTCTGGATATATCGATTTGCATGTCGATATTATTAAAGGCGGGGTTGAGAAGTATGGCATGGTCAACCCTATCTTTAAGCCAGGTCCCGTTGAACCGCAATATTCGGAGTATCTGATTTTTGAAGGAATCTCTGTCGATGAGTTCTCGGGGGAGCAGTATTACCTTGACGCCCATGTGTCTTATCGTCGCGCCTGTCTAAACGCGATCGCGTATTTGAAAAAGTTTGGCTACACAGGGGAACAAGCTTATTTGCTCTTGAGTTGCGCTCCCGTAGAAGGGCGAGTCAGTGGCATTGTTGACATTCCCAACGCTTGCTGTACCTTAGCCTTGCCCACTGCCATCTTTGATCAGAGCATTTTGCCGACCTAAGGATTGAAATTATGCCGCTTTATGAATTTCGTTGTCAGACCTGTGGTGATTTTGACGCCTGGCGGATGTTAGCAGAATTTGATAAGCCTATGACTTGTCCGACCTGCCAAGCATTTGTCAGGCGTCTCTTTTCTGCGCCGAATATTAGCTTGAATTCTAGTCGACTAAGGGGGATTGACCGCCAGACATCGTCCGAGCCCAAGCGGATCAAACGCGATCGCGAGCCTGCTCCGCCAAGGTATCAAAATTCTAGAAGTTCCAGGCCCTGGATGGTGAGTCATGCGACTGAGAGGCTTTAAGACGATGTTTGAAAATCCCGTTGATGATTGGTCGGGGCATTAGCGAAGCCATGCCCTTTGGGCTATAGCATTCAATGTCAAATTCTCGTGGTTTTTAAGGAACATGCCTATCCTTTCCCCTTTTCCCCTTACCCGTCAATTTTTGATTGCCAGGACACTAGTCTGAAGCACCCATAGTTTGCTGTTTCAATACTCGTAACCACCTGTGCCACAATGAGCGATAGCGCTTAGCGTAGAATTGTAGTCGCGATCGCGTGGAACCCCCTGAAACTTCTCAAAACCGACAAAATCCATTTTTGGAAAACCAACCCGATCCAGAACAGTTGGACAATATCAAAGCCCAACTCGATCTGGTGTTATTGGCCCTAGAAGCCCTGGCAGGGATCGGCTCTGAAGCGATCCTAGCAGCGGCCAAATCCCTAAAACTTGATTCCCTGTTAGCTGATCGGGTTGGTCTGTGGCGATTACGGCAGTCGAGTCCCTTACGAAAAGGGCATGGGCGCAAAAAGTTAGATGTTGAAGAAGCCCGGGCGCTGGTGCTGATTAGCTGCCGCCTAGCTCAGCAAAATCAAGATTTGATTCGTCGCGCCGTCGCCCTTTTGGAGCAACTGACTGAGCAAAATAAACCACCCCATCGAGCCGCATTACTCGGCGACTACCTTGACAATTTTAGTAATACCTATCAAGAGCGTATGGAAGCTGGCGAAGACAGCTCAACCGACGACCTCAGTCATCTGGCCCTGAGACTTTTGATTGATTTGCTTTTCTACAGCGGTGTTGGTGGGGCTCGGCGGCTTTGGG
>JAKSDM010000181.1 GCA_022360135.1 Pseudanabaenales cyanobacterium
AGGGAGTCGAAAGACTATGGCGACGTATAGACAGACATGATGACCTTCCCGACATGAAGGGGTGAGGACTGATGACGGATCTCTGCCGCCTTTACAGCTACAAACCACATTGGCGGCTGCTTTCTACAGATCCAGCCTGAGCACGCGATCTACGATTTTCTCGGTTGCCTTCCCGTCCCGCCATTTCCTACAGGACAGCTCTATAAACTCCTGTGGAGTGGCCACACCAAGATGTTTGCACATTTCTCGGAAGGTCTCGCGATCGCTCGTCCCTAGACGGACTTCTCCGATGCAGTAAGGGCGGCTGTCGGCTCTAGCGGGGGGAGCGCTGTTTTTATCTCGTCTGCGGAAGCACGCCTGAAGTAGGTTTTCCGCTCGTACACTGTCGTATCCAGCGCCTCCACTTGCGACTTTCCCAGACCGCGCCGAACCCCTTCGGCAAAGCCTAGGATGCGATTTTCGTTGACGTACAAAATCCCCTGCTCGGCTAAGTCAGACATCGATTGCCGTTCTACTGCGGCCGTTTGCTCAAACTGCCGTAAAACAACGCTTTGCGCAGCTAGAGCTTGATTCCTGGCTGCGACCATTGAGCGACCTAAGGTGAACTCGTCAGCACCATTCTGTTCAGGTTGGCTGGCCTGCGCTGGCTGTTCAGGCGCAGCGCTGGGATTAGATTGAGTGGAGGCTTTGAGGATGCGGTCTAATTCATCGCCTTCAAACCAGTCTTTATCTTCAATCTCAAGACGGCTGATCAGTGCATCAAACTCGGATGCAGTTAACTTCAATTGGTTCAGAATTTCGTTCTTCGTCACGCTTTTTCTTTCCCTCGTAGTATCTACGTAGATGGGCGTTGTACTCCTCTTGGAATTGCTTGTAGGAGCGGTATTTAGAGAGATGCAAGCAAAGGGCTCCTAACTTTTTCAGTTCATAAGCCGAATAACACCCTCGTCTTTTACGAAAAGGTACGTTGCAAACTTCCATCCATTTCAGCAATGTCGTCCTTGGGACCTTAGCCCCCCTTACAACCCCTAATTCTTGCTGCAAGTCTCTAAAGCCGTAGGGCTGATCTCTTGTCTCTCCAGGGTTGCGTCTTTTCAGTGTCTCTAAGAAGGCGTCAAGCGCCCCATCCATATTCCCTCCTTAACGAATAGTCAACGAACCGCCACCACATAACACAGGTGTCTATTGACAGCAAGAAATTCGCTTAGAGCTTTGGCAGATGAGACTGTCAACGATTAAGTTGTTTTAACCCTTGACAGTCGTTGACATGTCATTGACAATTCGCTCTTAAAATATTTATAGCAGGTAAATACTGGTATTTGTCAAGTATTTGCTTGACATATTTCCAGCCCAGTCGGACAAGGCGTTATGATGGCGCTAAAGATTCGATTGATTTATGGTCACGAAATTCACTCTCACCTTGCCGGATCAGGTCGCCGCAGATTTAGAGCGATGGGCGATCTCCGAGGGGAGGAACAAAACAAACCTAGGAAATTATTTGGTTGAGTCCGCTGTTAGGCATAAGTATCCTGACAGGTATCCGCCAGCAGATGCTTACGAATATGGGTTGAAAGGTTCCAAGCAGATTCCGGAGTCTGAGAGCGATCGCATTCTTAAGGCATTGATTGAATGTAGGGACGTAGAGCCTGCAAAGCTTGCCATATTGGCGCAAAAGCTTGGCTATGGCCCGAATGCTTTGATTGAAATTTTCAAGAAATTACGGGGCAAAAATGGCAATGGGATCACATCTAAATAGCCATCTTGCACGTCAGTTGCAGCGATGTGGTTGGGGGCTAAAAACCAATCTTCCTTACTGGGTCATCATGGAGGCTCCAGATCCTGGTTCCGCTCTATCCCTATATGAAGATTACTTCCCCATTCTCTCTGTCACAGAGCGTAGCTACTGGCTGTTTGTAGGGAACAGCCAGACCGATGAATTGTTTCAATTTCCCAACAAGGAGGCGCATGTGAGCAAGGAAACGCAACCCCTTATACTGGTTCCTGGGCTAGAGATTGGGGCCTTACGCCTAAGCCGCGCATTGTTAAATGAGATGGACTGGTTTTTGTCCAATCCGTCCGCTCCAGGGGGGATTGCACGACTGGCTGATGAGTCGCAATGCGTCCTGCCTTTAGCGAGTGCTCAGCACCTGATAGACACAGGCTCAGGAGGCTCTGTACGCAAGGCCGTAACCTGGAAGCGCCCTGATTATTGGCATCCCAGAGACTTGATGGAGTTTCGACATGAGTCCTATCAGCACTCGCCTGGTGAGTGGTGGACTTACACCTACAGAACATTTGATCCGGAAATGGGGATTCACTCGGAGCAGGGTTGGGCTGAGCTGACTAACGAGTACAAATTAGTTCTTGATGACTTTGAAACAGCCTATCAGGTCTGCAGGAATGGCGACTTCAAGATTATCTCTAGACCTGAAGACATCAGCGCGATCTCCTAGCCCACAAAAGACCTGTCTGTTGAATTGGCCAGGGTGCGACAAGCGACTCAAGTTTTTCTAAGGAAATTGTAGTTGGTGAAGGGTGGAACTTACGGGGAATCATTGGTGATAATGCAGCATTTTGTGTAGCCAATTATCCGACCTATGCGTCTGCCGTCAAACCATTCTGAAGAAGCAAGGAGCGCTTGATGGAT
>JAKSDM010001808.1 GCA_022360135.1 Pseudanabaenales cyanobacterium
TTCAGCGATGGGCAGCCAGATCAGATGAGTGAACCCCAGCCATCCCATTCCCCAAAGCCCCAAGAGAATCAAACCGCCCGCACAGAATACAAACACAGGTCGTTTTCCCTGCCAGACAATTCCGCCCGCAATCAAGGTCCATCCCCAAAGCCACAGGGTCTCGCCCCATTCCGGCAAAAAGCGGAATAGGACATTCTCTCCAGCCACTGCATCCAAGAGTTGACTGATGATTTGGGCATGGATGACCACGCCTGACATGGTGAATTGATTACCCTGATTGGCGCTATAAGGCGTGTAAAACTGATTCTTAAGGCCAGGGGCGGTTGTTCCAACCAACACCACTTTGCCGCGAATCCACTCAGGATTAAACTGCCCATTCAGAACCTGGCTAACTGTGAGTTGATGGGCTGGCGTCTGCCCAGCTCGATATCGCAGTAAAATCTGGTAGCCGCTATCATCAGCTTTCTGATAACCGCCTGCTCCCCTGTTAAGCACATGAATTTTGGTATTTCCAATATATATAGAGAGAGGGTCGTACTTAAATGTCGGTGATAAGTTTGACAAATAGGCCAGCGTTACTCTCAAAGCGAAGGAATAATAGGGCCGATCAGACGAACTGACAAATAGCAGGCTACGCCGCAAAATACCATCCGAATCGATTATCAGGTCATTGAATCCAACCCTCTCCCAGGGTACTTGAGGCGGTGGAGGAATTTTCTCCAGGTCAGGATCGCTACCAACATTCATCACGGTAATAAGGTTATCAGCACTCAGTTGGGCCACTAGTTCAGAGCGTCCTGGGGGGCGGAAGTTGCTGTGATATAGGTTGAGCCCAATCACTTTTGGCTCATAGCGTTGAATTGTTTGCAACAGTCTCGCCAGTGTCTGGTCTGAAAGTGGCCAGACAGCCTGCTGAATATCCGCCTCTGCTATACCGACAATCAACAGCCTCGGATCTTGGGGGGCGTTTGGCTGTAAGCGAATTAAATGATCAAAGCTGAAGAGTTCTAGCGGTTCTAGCATGCCCAGCTTTTTGGCGCTGGTTAGGAGGCTTGTGGCCAACAGACTTGCAATCAAGATTGAGCGCCCACCAACCGAGAACCCACGGGTTATCCGTTCAGTCAATCCGTTTGCCCAGTTCTTGCTGAGATAGACCCAAAACTGCATAATTGAACGGCTAAATACGGAGCATCTGAATGGGATAGTTAAAGGTTACTTATTGGGGTTATAGCAATTCTCACTGGGATTGAACATATTTCGGCAAGTTGGGGTACAGGGTGTGGGATATAGTCAATGCAATTGAAAACCACTTATAAGATACGCTGGCGTCTCCAAATTCTGATTGGTTAGGGTTACGAATTTTTCGCCATTGATCCGAGAATAAAAAACTCGATTTTAGGACATCGATTCAAAAGGGATGACAAAAATTGCTCAATTATTCTCCAACCGATGGCGAAAAAATTCAGATACTATAACTTTAGGATGCCTCGAAAATTCAATTTTTGTTGAGAATGGGAATGTGTTTTCAAAGGTTACAGCTTCCTAAAATTCGCAATAAGGCAATTAATCGAGGCGCCCTTTATTCAGTTTGCATTCAGTTTGCCCAATTCTGGCTAGAGTAGACCAAAAACTAGCAGATTTGAGTGGTTAAACACGTAGTGTTTGCAATACTTTATAGCAATTCTCGCTTGTGTTGAATACATCTTAGTGAAGGCAGGGTATAGGGTGTGGAGTGCAGGATGTAGTCAATACAAATGTAAAAACCGCTATATAATCAGTTATTTCTCAGCAAGGCCGCTGCTCTTGCTCTATTGATACAGTTTTTATGTCTCGGATGATCAAGTGTGTTCCGCCTTCTTGACGCCGTTGTGGAAAATTATCTCGTTGACCCCCTTCTTCCTCAGCCGTGATTAATCCAGGTAAGTGAAGGAGCCCCAGACTTAGCAAGGATAAGGTGAGAAGCAGCGAGAGTCCACGAGGCGATATTGAGAGTCTGATCAACAGTGTTTTCATAGTGACGCTAGTTGCAATGGATGAAAGATCTGAATGGTCTGAATTGGGAGCATCGGTTCTGCTGGCGTGCTCAAACAAGCCCGAAGAGAGTCATGACCTCCTCTCAGGCGCAGTGATCAGCCAGGTTTGTTTACAGTTTCTGCAGAGTCGTGGTGTTATTTTTTACAAATTCTAGACCTGGGTCGAGACAGTCGACTTGTCTTTGCAGAAGCCTTGAACCCAAGTAAAAGCATTGAAAAGCAAGGGTTCAAGTGATGATCTGCTAGACGCTAGACATCTGCTTTGGCTGCGTAGTAATTAAGGCAAGATGCTTATTGAGGCAATATAGTTGTTGCAGTAGTGTGATTATTGCAACAATATAATGATTGAGACTCTGGGCATGGTGTCTCTCTGGGTATGGGTTGATGGGGTCAAATGTCAGTGGCTCTGTGGTGGCCAAGTGATTTTGCAGGTCGTTCTAAAGTTACGAAAACTTCCTCAAACGCCTTCCAACGAAGGTAAAGAGTGTAATGCTGATTCTTGATAGGGTGGATTTTCCTCATCCTCCTGATGACAAGGTAGAGATGCTCTATATGATCAAGGTTAGGGATAGTGCTTCTAGAAAACCTGGTATATCTTCCTGGTTATTGGAGCTTTTTACACTGAATATTTGCGGTTGCAATTATTACTCAGGTAGTGCGCCCAACAACGGGTTAATCCCTTACAATCCAATACTAGGGTCTTTATAGGGGGAAATCCTTCAGCCAAATTGCCCAATCAATACCCACAGTTGAATTTAACGGTGATTTCACGGTATTTATTATGATTTCACGGTATTTATTAAGCGTGAAATGGGCTCTCTTGCCTGATGGACTAGGGCTGTTTTGACCAAATTGCATCCTTCTCGATGGCTGGTTGATTTATCCTTGAGGCAATCTCTGTTCGAGAGGCTAGCTGGACTGCTCATCGTTCGCCAATTGTGGTGAAGTTGGGCGATCTTATCCACTATTTTGATCTGAGTGTGCAGATTGTCTCCTTTTTCGTGCATATTTGATTCGTTTATGTTCTAATAAGCCTCATTTCCTGCTAGATATTTCCCCAACTCCAATGCTGTTCGGCTAACAATTTGTGCAGATCTCAACGAGAAGTAGAGACGTTGTCTGTAATGTCTCCATGAGTAGATCAGTCATACGCCTCATGGGTCAAACTTTTTTCGCCTTTTTCATGAA
>JAKSDM010000666.1 GCA_022360135.1 Pseudanabaenales cyanobacterium
CGTCGGATCAGTAATGAAGGCTTCATAGGCGGCGTCAAATAGAATGATGGAGCCGTTTTCTCTAGCGTAGTCCACCCATTTCTTCAGGTCGCTTTTGGTGACCGTAGCCCCCGTTGGATTGTTGGGAAAGCAGAGATAGAGCAGATCCACCTTCTGGGTGGGAAGGTCAGGCGTGAATTGATTCTCTGCTGTCATGGGCAGATAGGTGAGTCCCTCATATTCCCCTGCCTGATTAGCCGGTCCAGTATGTCCGGCCATTACATTAGTGTCTACATATACGGGATAAACCGGATCAGTAACGGCGATGGTGTTATTTTTGCCAAAGATGTCGAGGATATTACCCGTGTCACACTTGGAGCCATCCGAAACGAAAATTTCAGCCGCCTCAATCTGGCATCCTCGCGCCTGGTAGTCGTGGGCTACAATTTTCTGTCGCAGCCAAAGATAGCCTTGCTCAGGACCATACCCTTTAAAGGTGGCGCGATCGCCCATATCTTCCACCGCTTTGATCATGGCTGTGCGGCAGGCTTCGGGTAAAGGTTCTGTAACATCGCCAATGCCCAGTTTGATAATTGGGGCGTCGGGATTGGTCGCTGCAAAGGCATTGACCCGTCGAGCAATTTCGGGAAACAGATAGCCCGCTTTGAGCTTAAGATAGTTGTCGTTAATCGTCACCATGATGAATCGCTATGAACGCTCTAAAACAGCTTACTGCCAACTGCCGCGTTCTGAGAATCCAATGGACTCTTGCCCAGCCAGAACGTTACAGCTTAAATAGATACCCTACAGCCGTTCAACAAAGTTAGGGGAATCCCCTAAGTTGAGGACTTCCCCTAACTAGCTATTCCTTACCGTAACAGGCTTTCGGGTATTAAAGCCGCCACTCACTTGAGGTGAGTTCATTTTGATACATTGAAGCTTACCCTGGGAGCATCTTGAATTACCTCTATCAGAGGGCTCAGGGATTGACCTTTTTGAGACTCACAAGTTCGAAAGATTTCCTTCCTGAACAGTCTATTTTTACATGGTTGTGTGGGATATATGTGCAGAAAAGTTTGCATAATTCAGCCTGAAAACTTTCGATTTACCGAGCCTGAGTTCTGTCTGGGGCAGAAGGTGAAGACTCGAAGTGATCTTGTCGGGTATATTGCGGGACTGATTTATTACCCTGATTTAGGTAGCTGGTGTTACGGTCTGCACTTAGCCAATCAGGGAGATGGCGGAATTCACGAAATTTGGTACGTTGCTGAGGAACTCAATGTTTGCGCCGCTGATCCAGCAAATAAAGGCGTCTAGAGTTGGAACAATATAGCTTTAGCCAAAGGTCTAATTTTTAAGAGGCGAGCAGGCGATGGGAAAAGTGTTCCTGTCGAATATTCCGTCTTTGACGGGCGAAAGTCAATCCTTAAAACTCTAGATGACTTATTAAACTCTAGATGACTTGTTAAACTTATGAACCTCCTAAATATTCTGGCGGCGTATTTCAACCGGCGCTTACTGCTCGGCTTAGCTACCGCGATCATGGTGTCGGCTTGCGATCGCCCGAATTCTCAAACCTACTCATTTGATTGGCAATCCAGCTCACCAGCCAGCCACTACCAACCTACGACCCACAACGGGTCTATGACTGAAGGAGATACCCAACCAGCGAAAGACTGTGTCACCTGGGAAAAGTTCACAGCAGTGGTTAAATCGGGAGAGGTGGCGTTAAATCTGCCGATTCCCGAACTGCCGAATGGATTTAAGCATGGCTGCATATTCGCCGATGTGGATGTTCATACACTGAATATATATGTTCTGAAAGACGGTCTTCAGAAAACGGCTCGCTTGCATGCTGAATTGGCCCAATTGCATCCACTCTATAAGTTTGTACCCCTGCCCCAAGGGCTAGATGTATTTAAATTAATTGATCGTGGACAGGCCTTAATCGTCATGTTTGATTCGCCAGACCAGATTGATAAGTGGTTCATCCAAAAAAATGCTTGGGATCAGGCTTATATTGATCAGGAAAATGACACTGTCATGTTCCGCTATATCTATATGCACTCCAAAGGGATTCCGTTAGACGAGTTGGCAAGGCTCTTGGAAGCGACGAGCAGCCAATGGGACGCGGTCTCTGCCGATATAAAGTAGAAATTTCGAAGTAAGGGGTCTGCGGGAATATACCCTACTGACATAGGGATGCACGACCATGCGCCCTTTACTGCAGACGTGCTTAAAAATGAGAATAGCCTGGCTGAGATTAGCTGGGCTGGGAAGGCGTTTGAAAAATTTTCTCTCCTAGGCGGAGAAAGGGACGTTCCAGACTGCACAAACAGCCGCTGAAGATAACCCCATTAAGGTCTGTCCGCGAACCTAGAAGGCATTGCGATGGGAGCAGGGCTGAACCCAATCCGTATTTCTGAGCGACTTGGTTGAAAATAATACTTTATACGGATATTCTAGGTCTTTTAATTTTACCTCAAATTCAGCCAAAAAGCCTGCTTTAGCTAAATTTTACGGCATGGCGATCAGTTTAGGAAAAGTATTAATTGCACCATTCAAAGTATATTCAATTACAAGGTTTAGACATTTCCAAAAGAGAAACTCAATTTTGAGTTATGACCAAAAAAAACTCTGTAATGCGCTATCATAGTAAGCGTATCTTATTATGGATGGAATTGATAAGTCATCCATCTGGAATCGCTTTTGCCAGAGAATTTCTTGCTTCTGTCAGAGAATTTTCGGAATGTAGGAAATTCGTATTGCTTTTATGTGTGCATCAAGCGTTTGACTACGAAATTCTTTCATTTAAAAATTCTATGAAGAGGGTTGATTGACACATTTCAATCAAC
>JAKSDM010001510.1 GCA_022360135.1 Pseudanabaenales cyanobacterium
CCCCAAAATCTACGGAATTGAGTGAGGCATAGATGTTGGAGGGAAGCACACAAATTAAAAACGCGATCGCAACGATACCTGTAATGCGCCGGGTCGATGACCACAGAAAGCCAATCCCCATGGCGATTTCCATGATTCCGGCGATATAGATGATGGGATAGCGACCGGGGAGCCACTCCGGCAGCATCTGCACCATGCCGTCCACTAAGCTAAAATGACTTACTCCAGTGAACAAAAATAGGGCGGCAAACGCAATACAACCAGCGGTGCGAACCCGGTTAGGGTGATGGGCAATCGCCAACATTCCCCAAGCCACGAAAAAAACGCTGAGCAACACCATTAGGACAACCATTGAGCCTCCTTAATTTATAACTTCAGAGCTTTGGTAATTCTCTATGCCGCCAGGGTTGCGGCTAGACTGCTAGGAACCGTGTGTAATAGCTCACTGTCTGAATGGCTCAATTACAGAGGCCATCATCTCGTATAGGGCAGACGCCTAACGCCTTAATAACCAGCACAGCTTTGCGGCGTCCGGCGCCGGAGGCGCATAGTTAATTGACTTGTTATGCACTTTTTTCGAGTACCTTACGGTAAATCATGCCTATCAAAACTCCGTATATTACAAACTGCATTAGCAAGTAAAAACTTTCCATTGCGACAAATGAAGGAGAGTTTTCTACTACTTGCTTTGCCACAAATGCTAAGACGTGAGATGTCCAGAAAAATATACCAATTGTGAGTGAATATTTGACGCCACGCTTTATTCCATTGCTCGAAAAATTAACCCATGGATAAAGAAATGATAGGACAAGACCTTGTAGAAGAATTGTCAAAAAACCGAGTACAAAATTTGGTTCGCCATCGAAATAACCGAATGTGTGATACAAATCATTGAATATGACAGCATGCCAAATAGCAGCAAGGGGAAACGTTACGAACGTATAAGCTAGTGTCCCCCAAAAAATTTCTCTAATGTGCATTTGGTTTTCTCTATTGTGCATAACTACTCTATTGTGCATAACTAATTGTGCATAACGGCAAAACGCAGCGGCTCCTAGTGACCTTGGACTCAGCACTAGCAACTTTCGTCCGTCCGCTGCCGTGAAGTGTTAGGTAGCAAAGAATGAAAGGCAAAGCCATAGCCTATATATTGAAAATTGAATGATAATTGAAGCACTTAGAACAACTCATCCAACGTAAAATTTGAGCGAATTATATTTGCCAGTTTATCCTTTATCTCTAAAAGCCTTTCACTTGTCTTGAAACATATCACCTGTTCTAGCAAGGAAGAGAACGGAGCTTTTATGGATGGTATCTGCTCTTTCTTGAGCTGCAGGTATCTCAACCGGTCGCCAGGGTCATGTCTGATTACGAATTTAATACATACATTGGGGGCGCAGCTGGAGTATATCAATCTAGCAATCGAGATCGCTGATCTAACGGATTATGTGAGTTATCTTTTCTAGATGAGCTAAGGGGTATTCTGCTGAAAGGTCAGCACCACCCTTCGCGAACTGCTGCATCCTACAGATAATTCAGAAGCTAACGTTGCCCATCACTCGCTGCAAGAAACCTCTGCTTCAAACCAATCAACTCTAGTCGGTTGGCGTGCATGGATGTTGTTAGGCGGCGGATTTTGCATAATCCTTCAGTAAGATCGAGACAAGCAAAACAACTTACAGATACCCTCATGAATTCAACGATTGGCTTGCTAACTCGCATTACCCAAATCCCTGGTCAGTGCGGTGGTCGTTCCTGCGTCCGAGGAATGCGAATTCGAGTTACCGATATTTTAGAAATGTTGGCTGAAAACATTAGCATTACTGAAATTTTAAAAGACTTCCCCGATTTGGAACTTGCAGATATTTAAGCGTGTCTATACTCCCTAAATCATGGTTGAAACAGTGTGCCCTGATGAAAGCGAAGCGTCCAACCACTCGTGGTTCGCGACCAGATAGAGCTTCTTCGTGCATATTCAACTACGCCATCATGCGTAACTGCACTATTGTACGTAACCTGGGCAGTGTTCTCATTGAGCAGACGAATGTGCAATTTGGGTAGAGGAAAGACAGCATCTATCGGTTGACGCGTTACCGCAAGCGTATCCTGCCTGTTGTAAACCCGTCCAGATCGTCCAAACTCAAAGAAGTCAGGTGCGATGAGTTTGTTCATGCGCTGCGTGTCAAAGCGAGTCTGTTCGCGCCATAGCTCTTCCTCCAGGCGTTCGAGGATTTCTCGGTCTTCGCTGCTAATTTCCATAACGACTGCGTCCTTGGATTTGATACCTAACGGCTTGGGCTTCAGCGGACGGTGATGTAACTTATCAACATCAGCAAGGATATGTATTCTGTTCCGTTGCAAGCCTTGTTAGGTAATACTCAGCCAGAACAGAAACAAGAATTGTCTATACTCATTTATTGATCAAAACAGCCACTTCCTCATTCAGTTTTTCACCCAGTTCATCTTCAGCCACATCTAAATCGTAATCCATTTGCAATCCCAACCAAAAACGGGGCGACATATTAAAGTAACGAGCTAGGCGGAGAGCCGTATCTGCCGTAATCCGCCGTTTACCATGGATAATCTCATTGATCCGTCGTGCGGATACTCTCACTGCGAGAGCTAATTGATTCTGACTTACGTTCATTGGCTTCAGAAGTTCTTCTAAAAGCACTTCACCGGGGTGAATAGGTTTCAGTTTGTCTTCATTCATTTTGCTCTTTCAATGATAATCAACCAGTTCTATGTTTAAGGAATCACCCTCCTTCCATTCAAAGCACACTCGCCATTGATCGTTAACACGAATACTTTATTGACCTTCTCGATCGCCTTTAAGACGTTCTAATCGATTAGCTGACGGAACACGAAGGTCTTGAAGGGTCTCTGCTCTGTTCAGCATACGCAACTTTCGCAATGCGACCTGCTGAATGTCAGATGGCAACTTACGTGAACGCTGGCGTTCAAAGATTTTTTGAGTTTCTTTATCTTTGCATGTTCGTATCACACGACGAGATTTTCCCGCTCTACAAACACCTCCGATGATGATAGTTTTCATTTCAGCAATTAGCCTTATAGTCCTTCATTGGCAGCTTCAACTGTCGACTGCATTTGAATTATTATGCAGGGCATCAAGCAGCCTAGAACTGATAGCCAAGGAGATCTACAAGTCCTTCCGGCCAATTCTCAGTTCCAACAGACTTGATCATAAGTTCTTCGAGGGGTTCTTCGCCGATACCAATAATTTCATGCTCATGAATCTTGACCCAGCGAAGGAGATTGGTGGCATGAATAAATCCATTACGCTCGTAAAGACGGCGATCATGAGCGAAGAGCATTAGGAAAGGGATATCGGTTTGTTTTGCAAGTGCCTCTACCCAACTCAGCATCCGCGAGGCAATACCACAGCCTTGGTAGAGCTTCAAGACGCACAAATCGATGACGCCTAGGATTTCGACCGGCCCAATAGTCGTTCCAACCCATTGGTGACAAGTTAAGGTTGCGGAACTTTTGTCAAGCAGGAGTAAAAAACATGTAAAACTCATAGCAGACAAGGAATTGGGGGATTGTAAGCTAGTGAGTCGTAGCAACCGTGACCATGCCAAAAAGCAGCATCGCCC
>JAKSDM010000563.1 GCA_022360135.1 Pseudanabaenales cyanobacterium
CATGGATTACAGATCTTCAGCTTACTCAAGCTCAAATTGAGCAGATCAAAGCGATTGAAAATCAATACTCTAGTCAAACTAATTCGTTTGATCAAGAACTTCAGCAAATTGAGATATCCTTAACCCAATTGATAATCGGTACAGCGTCAACTGATCAGCTAAAGCAAAAGGAACGTGAGCTAGAAGCACTAAAGATTGATGCTGCACAAGTGTATTTTGAAAAGTTTCTGGCTATTCGTGAAGTACTTACCCCAGCTCAACTGCTGAAACTATGTGAGCCTTTTACTCTAACTATGGAGCAGCGTATGGAAAGATTTCATCATAGAGATGGTGAGGGAGATTAGTGTAGTGTCGCGTCTCACGTTATCTGGGTTCTTGGCAACATTTGATGCTGATGACAAAACATTTCTTAATACTCAAAATCCGGCAAAACTAAATATTTTGAGAAACCCTACTATCGCCCCGATAATATTAAATGCCAGCGCGATCGCAATCTCTCACCTAGATTGGGTTGACACTAGGAAACCAATATATTTATCCGTTTAACGATTGCTAGAATAAGCCTTTAAGGTTTGGGTAATATATTGACGACCTTAACAGTTCCCCAGCAGTTACCTTTTTTAGAGGCGATTTGCTGGCAAATGCGGTACAGGCGTCAGCTAACGCCAGAGGAAATGCTGCGCCTCTATGAACGAGGATGGCATTACCGATCGGTGTTTGGCAACCCTAATCCTCAAGAAAAGGGCTTTATTGATGCGTTGGTTCAAACCTACGGCTCGTGGCTGGGCAGTATGGCGACCCTAGGGCTCCATCAAAAGATTCTTCAGATTCTCAATCAGCTTAGGGCTGATGTTTTTAACCAATGTCACATCTATTTTGGCGGCGGTACGATGCTGGCTTTGAAATATGATGAATATCGTCTAAGTCAAGATATTGATTTTCTCTGTTCTGATCGAGCCGGGTATCGCCAATTACGATCAGCGATTTTTGATCGCAGCTATGCTGGGCTGTTTGAGTCGAGCCAGGACATTCACTTCCGGCGCGAAATCCAGGCTGATCAATATGGTATTCGATTTCCGATCACAGTGGATGACACCACCATTCGATTTGAAATTGTTTCTGAGGGTCGCATTGATTTGGGTGAAGCAGAACGATTTGACTGGTGTCCGGTGGCTTGCCTCAACCGAGTTGATAGCGCCGCAGAAAAGCTCCTCGCCAATAGCGATCGCTGGCTCGATCGGTCCGTATTATCTCGAGATCTGATCGATCTGGCCATGATCCGATCACAGGACGATCTGGCGCCCGAGTCTTTTGCGATCGCGGCTGCCGCTTACCCGGTTAGAGAACCGCTGAAGCGAGCGATAAAACAGTTTCAAGCGGATTCAGACTATCGCGATTGCTGCTATCGAAACCTTTCCATCCAGCAGCCGCATCGGATTGTTGACGGTTTAGATTTACTCGCAGCTGAGGTTGGCCTACCCAAAACAAACCGTATCTATTGGGAAGAGGCTTATCTACTGTAAGAGTTTTAGCATTATTCCTATTTAGCATTATTCCTATCAAGTCATAGCAGACTATGCTTTGTTTTCCAAGCGATCGCCTTACGGGGGTGATTACAGAACAGGTGCAGCCCATAAACTGTCCCTCCCGAAAATTTGCCGATAGTCGCTTCACCATCAACAGCTGGATCCGCCACTGATTGCTATATAGTTGCTTCCCCTATGGTTCAGAACCAGTGAGGAACTTCTATGGCTTCAGCTTCTACATCAATGATGTTCATGTGGGGATGCTTAGCATTAGATGTCCGTTCCTCTTGCCGCCAACAAAATACAGGGTGGGTCAGGACTCTGGTCAGAGGATCCGGCATCAAACGAGAAACCGGATCGAGGCAGGTTGAGCCCAGCGCTGTAAGGGTTTGGAGACTCATTCTGCAGCAACTTAAGATAGCTTCCTGGTCGCCCACAAAAGCAAGGTTGATCCTAGAACGAAACAGCACTATCAGCAAACCTGTCAATAACTTAACCGGGAGAGGAGCCGCCACTACCACCAGGAATAGACTTAAGAGGCCACCTATCCTGAATGTTGCAGCGTATCCGTCCTTATCCTCCACCTTAAAACACCAAGCAATTATCCCAAATCCAACGGCTTGAACAATTAGATATATCCAGACCATAACTCACCTTCTCAAAATGTTATTGGAGAGATATAAGGGTTCGAAAGGGGCAAATGCAGACGTTCGAGTTCAAGTGAATTTTGCCGCCTAAATCTTTAGTGTTATTGCATCACTCGGTCCCTTCAACCGAGATTGCATGTCCTCTACAAGTTTTTATAGCAGAGCCCTAAATTCTTCATTCATTGTGGCAGTTAGGCATGTCGCTCACCACGGTCAAGTGGATAGCCAGATGGATTGTTTTCACCATATGCTAGTTACTGGACGCAGTCAAAGCGGCTAGCGCATATCAGCTAAGCAATTTTAAGATTTTAGATTTTGGCGTCCTGCTGCTAGCCAGTTTTGGCGGGGTCATAGATAGCTTGGCTAAAGCAATCATTGCCCTAAACAAAATTGGTAATCTTGTACTACCATTGAGGGCGAACGCCTATTATTCTCTCTCCCTCATGGCTAAATCGCGAAAACTGGAGGCGCTTCTAGCCCAGCTTAAGCAGCTGCAAGATCCGACCTCAGAAGAAGACTTGAGCCAGTTACAGCAAATCCTCGCTAGTAAA
>JAKSDM010001599.1 GCA_022360135.1 Pseudanabaenales cyanobacterium
AGTTTAGCTTCTCCACCAGACTGAACCACTCCCATCAGCTTGAGGAACTGATCAAGCTTGATGAAGTCATTGAATATGGCCATTGATAAGGGTCACAGAAAGTCTTCAACTCTTACTTTAATTATCAAGGCTACACTCTAGATAAGATCGGCCCTCTCAAATGGGTGCTGAAATTCCTACCAGAAGTTATGACTTCAGCAGACTTCGCATTAGTTCGAGAATTCCGTCAGAAATCTGCCTGTTTGAAGCAATTTAAGGCTTCATTAGCCCCCACTGTTCAGGCAATGTTAGATTGCTGTGAATGGAGTGTGATCCCTAATGAAGGCCCCAATGGCCTACCTTTAATGTCTCTGCGCCTACATCAGCGGGTTCACCTAGGCGATCCTTGGCTGGTTCAGTTAGCAGAGCAAGCAGAACGATATTACGGTCCAATTGATTTCGCGATCTTCTCCTGGGAAACACCCGAACCCTTGAGAGTTCTTAGTCGGACGATCTTAGACACCCGTTGGCGGTGGCGACATTCTTGAGGCCGTATCAATCCAGTTTCAGGGCATTGACCGGGACATCATCCCAAGACTCTACAATTCGTAATCTGGCGACCCACCCCGCTAGTTTCTGATCCACTGTCAGATTGCTCTGGAAGGACTCATGACATTCTCTAGCCTGTATTTCGTTGCAACAGGCAATGCAGGAGTAAACTAACCCACAGGGATCAATCTGCTCATTCACCCAAATCATGGCTAGTCACTCCGCTTCTTCATTTAGGACGCCGCCAATTCTGGAGACTGATCGCCAGTTAAGCTTTGCACAGTTTGTCGCATTTCTGCGATCGCCTGAAGCTGATAATCACTGGCTTCTTGGAACTGAGCCATCAACCCAGCAATCTCATCTAGCTTCTGTTTCAAATTACTTAAGCTATCTTGAGTAGGTTGCAAGATTTCTTCGTATAAGCTCATTTTAGCACCCAGGGCGGCGACCTCACTGCGCTGCTTCAAAAGCTCATGCTCAAGGTGTTTGAGTTCATCTTGCTGAGCGGTTTGTTCATCAGTCTGTTGTTCAACTCGCTGCCTAAGTTCTTCTATACTGGCTTGAATCTGCTTAATCTGTTCCTCTAGCTGCTGGATCTCAGACGATGTTTTCTGCCGCAAATCATCGATCTGGTTCAAAACAGGTTCTAAATCGACAGAATTCTCTGACGTCTCATCAGTCGCTAGTCCCTGGCGACGCAATAGAACAGCCTGATGCTGGCTCAGGACTTCTTCTCTCTCCAGCAGATTGCGCCGTTGACCCACCAGGGTTTTGTTAAGCATTTGGTAGCGATCTTGCTCATCAGCCAGTTCTGTCTCTAATTGCAAGCGATCGTACTCATTAGCCTGACCAATCCTATGCTTAATTTCATCAATAGCTTGCTGCTGTAAGTTCAATTCTTCTTCCTGATCGCTGACAAACCGCGAGACCTTGCCGAGGTCCTTTTCAAGATCTTCGACCAGTGCTTTCAGCTCCTCAATAGCCATCGCATCTAGCGACATCACATCAACATTTTTACCTAGCCTGACCTTGTCCGACGTATTCAATAAATCGTAAACTTGCTGATGTAAATTTCCTTGGCCTGTAAGCTGTTCAGATAGACTGTGCATCTGCGCCTGCTGATTGCTGAGCAGCCCTTCCTGGATCTTTAGTTCAGCCCTTGCGTCAAGCAGAGCATCCTCAGCCTGACGCCATTTTTGCCAGCCTTGTTGAAGGTCTTCAGCCTGTTGTTCAACTTGATTGCGCCTTTCCTCGGTAGAAGTTCGCTGCTGATCCAGAGTTTGCCAATGCTGGCTCAGCATGTCTTGTTGCTGGCTAATCAGGGCGAAGGCGTGATTGAGTTGCTCGCGCACCGACTCGGTAGGCGCAACTGTGCCCGTCAGTCGATTGAGCGCTTCCTGAACCGGCTGTATTTGGGCCGGATTTAGTCCAGACGATGTTTGTCCTAGCTCAGCTTGTCGCTCTTCTAAGCGACGCATTTCCCCATTCAGGTGAGCCCAAGCGCCCTCTAGCTCCTGATTCTTGCGTTCGAACTCCTGTTGTAGGTTTTTGATATCTTCCTGGGCGGTTTCAACCGCTTGACGTTGAGTTTCTAGCTGCTCTAAATCAGCCTCTGCTTGCTCCAACTGCTCTTGCCGAGTTTCCAGCTCCATTTCTCGGCGATTCAACTCGTGACTTTGATAAGTGAGAGACTGTTTCCACTGCTCAATCTCCTCTTCCTGAGTTTTAAACCGCTTGCTCTGGTCGGAAAACTTTTGCAAGATGGCGACCAGTTGACGGCTTGCCTCAGAGTGACGTTGGATCTGCCGATTTCCTCCCAACTCCAACATCACTAAAGCGCCTGCGCTATAAGTAGCATCCTCCGACGCCGGGACAATTTCCGCGCCGCGTACAGCGGTCCAGTTCTGCTCCGATTGCTGGCAGGCAAGCAACTTAAATTCAACCCTGCCACCCCCAATAAATCCGCTCTTCTTCTGTGCTTCAGCTAGATACAGCACGCCGATCGTCCTCTTGTTGATATATCTTCCTGAATTGCCTTCTCGAAATCTAACAATTGATAATGTAACAAATTGTCTCTGTACCTACCTAACCCAGTAAACCTAACCCAAGTAACCGCTGACTATGTTTACAATCAAACT
>JAKSDM010001561.1 GCA_022360135.1 Pseudanabaenales cyanobacterium
AGCCCCAATAACAGTCAAAACAATACCCCCCAAGACCCATGACTATCAAAGGCAATTCTCAGCGTCTTCCCAGGACCCTTCCTAAGGGCTACGCTGTACACAGATCTCGACTCCGATTGCGAATTCGCCGATCTGGCCCCCCTAACCCCCCAATTCTGGGGGGGATCAAAGTTCAAAGTCCCCCAGAATTGACGCTGCTGGCGAATTTAACAATTGGACATATCGTCAATTCTGAGGGCTTTTTGAGGCCCCCCGGCCCCCAATTTTGGGGGAGCAAGAACTCAAAGTCCCCCAGAATTGGGGGATTTAGGGGGCCTTCAGCCGTTCTCACGATGTTACAAAATAATTCGCCAGCAGCATCAGAATTGGGGGATTTAGGGGGCTGAAATGACTCCGGTTCTGACTTGTGTGTACACGGTAGTCCTAAGGGAGGATGCGTTGGAAATTGATTTACCCAGGCTAATCTGAGTCGTCGGGTCGGTTGCCTCCGGCAGGCGGCTCGGGCGCAGGTTGGTTATCTGGTTCGCTGGTTTGGGTGGGAAGTCCAGCGGGTAGCTGAGGTCGATTACTGGGATTGGTTGGCTGACCTTCAGTCAGTCCAGATGACTCTAACGGGGAGACCCCATTCAAGGGTCCATTGCCAAACTCAGGCGGAAGGGTCGGAAACTGAAAGTTCTCAGATAGCGTTTCGACGAAATTAGCAGCGGTGATATCGGCGTTGGTCAAGCGGACAAAATCGGGATTCTCAATCACACCCTCTCCAGTTAGTGGTTTTTGGGAGGCCAATGCCTCGCTAGTCTCACTTTGCACAACCGCGATCGGATCGGCTGCGTTGGGATCGAAATCCGGCTGGGTGAGATTCAGTCCTGCCACGATACTGCTGGTTTCATAGAAGGTTTTCAGGTCAAACTGGTAGAGATGAGTAATCTGATTCCCCTCAACTACAACCATCTCTCCAGCATAAAGGGGTTGTTGTTGGGAGCCATCTGGGTTGTAGACCATCATGGGGCCAGCCGGATTATTCGTCAGGGCGCCAATCAGGGTGGTGTCAGTTTCCAAGTCAACCCGAACAAATAGAGCAGACCCCTGGATGCCCGTCACCGTATTCGGTGTTTGAATCGTGCTTCTCCCCCGTCCCATTGGAATTAGCAGCAGCAGCGTTCCATTGGATAGACGAAAGTTACGGGTATTGGGAATAAATCGAAATATGGCCCGTTCCCCAATCCTGGCCAGGGATCCCTCATTGAAACGAATTTCTGCTCGGGCCGCCTGAGCAGTTCTGAGGGCATCCCCAACTTCCATCAGATCAGATACTTGGGCCGGGCGTCCTGGCCGCCCCTGAGGAATCAGTTCAACCCGATTTCGTAGAGATTCAACCCGAGCCCAGATCAAAGCAACTTGGGCTTTTGCCGGATGGGGGGTTAGTAAAAGAGCGATCGCCCCTATCAACCCACTCAGGCGCGCAATTGCACTGCGCATCATAGGCCATGGCTCCAAGGTACTAAAGCGTTATTCCACCAATTGAAATCAGCAGATATCCAGATCAACCCTGAGCGCCCGCACAATATAGACACGCCAGGTTAAATCTATTCTAGAAGCTGGGCCTAATTATGGTATCCAGGTAGATATCTCATAAGACAACCATAAAACAGAGTTGGCTAGATCAGGTTCTCTAGAGTGAAAAGAACTATTACAACAGAAGATGACGATAGACCACAGCCGCCGAAAACCCGTATTCTATCATCCGATTTTTGGCTGATTGTCGCCGCTTGTTAATTTAGGGATTTCTCGTGTCTGATCAGCTCCACCAGCGCCATCCAACCGACCCATTCGCTGCTTGTCAAGCCTTCAAACCCCATAGGAAGTGGTATCGATTCGGTCTCAGTTTAGGGTTAGCTGTCTTTGGGTTAGGTCGATTGAGTCACCAGCCGACTTGGGCTTTTCCGGCAAATCCATCGGCTGAAACCAGGGCAAATACCCTGTCAAAGAGCCGCCCCGCCCAAAAACAGCAAGGTTGGTCGATATCGCAGCAGATGTTTAGGCAATCCTCGCCAGGGTTCAGTCAACCTCAAACCCCATCGCTGGCGACGGCGGTATCGGGGAGAACTAAATTGCCGCCTAAGACGCCCTCTGTCCCTTGGCGGCGAGAATTTAGACTCGACGATTTTGATGTCGATCCCGAACCGCCGACTGAAACTCCGGTGGTAGGAGATCCAGAGTTAGGGATTCTACGGCTGAAAGAGCAATCTTTGCCGATTCAAAGGCAGCCCGTGGTATATCTTTTGGGTGGAGTGGACTTCCTCAGCAGTGACAATATTTTCCTGGAAACTGATCCGGTAAACGATCAATTCGTGCGAACCGGCTTGTCATTAGTTGCGGTTCCCTCCCTGGGGCCTCAGACCTCTCTATTGGCTGCAGTGGGGGGAGGTCTATTGCGTTATCGTCGCTTTACAGACGCAGGCTATAACGACCTTAAGTTTCAGGTCGGGGTGAGTCAACGGTTATTTCCCCAAACCTATGGCCAATTAAGTTGGAGCAATCAGCAATTATTTGAAGCCGGGGGAGGGGAACGCTTCTTTAACGATCATTCCGTGCAACTCGGGCTGGGTCGTCGCGATCGGTTGCATTCCCGTCTGATGCTGGATACTTTCTATCAACTGCGCTTCAGTTTTAGCGATCCCAATGACTTCAGCCGCTTTATCCAGACTTTAGGCATATCCCTAAGCCACGACATTGCGCCTGAGCTACGGATTGCCTTAAATTACCAACTGACGTTAGCTGACTTTACTCAGCAAGCGCGTTATGACACCTTTAACCAACTCTTTGGCGAAATCACTTTTAACCTAACATCCGAAAGCCGGTTCAATCTATTTGGCGGATTTAGCTTTGGCGACTCGTCTGGTGACACTGTGGACTTTGATGACACTATTTTGGGATTAAGTTTAGATATCGATCTGCCTTTGTTCTAAAATGACTTCCTCGCGCAAACCTACCAAGGAAGAAATTCGCGCCGCATTCGGTAAAACGGTTCCGGATTTGATTGCGCCTGATTTGCAGGTTTTGTTCTGCGGCATCAACGCTAGCCTGTATAGTGCAGCAGTCGGACATCACTTCGCGCGTCCGGGTAACCGCTTCTGGCCAACCCTACAGGGGGCAGGATTTACGGATCGATTACTCACGCCATTTGAAGATGGCGATCTGCTGAAGCTGGGATACGGCTTAACTAATGTTGTGGATCGGGCAACGGCAAGGGCGGATGAAATCGCTGCTGAAGAGTTCGTTAAGGGTTATCAAGGTTTGGCAGATAAGGTGCAACGCTATCGTCCTCAATTTCTGGCTGTGTTGGGAATTGGGGCCTATCGCACCGCCTTCAGACAACCGAAAGCAGTGGTCGGTCAACAGGATGCATCACTGCATGGGGCCGCCATTTGGGTGCTACCTAATCCCAGTGGTTTGAACGCCCATTACCAACTCAAGGACCTCAAGCGAATATATCGAGAATTATTCCTGGCAATTAATAGGTAAGGTGACTAAGATTTTTATCCCGCGATCATTCCTGCAATTCCTTGCACTCTATAGGATGGCTGGGAAAGCCCGAAGAAGCGGCTGAGTTGATTTTTGCTCTATAAAATGAATGGCGCTGAAATAAGCGTTTATAAATCGCTAAAAGCCCTGATATTCCGTAGGGTGGGCATTGCCCACATGGCTTATTTCAGCGCCATTCCTCTATAAAATAGAACGCCGAGTGTTCAGAGTGAAAACCCGGCGTCCTTAAAAACTTAAGCGTTAGTTTGAGAAGCCCGGACTATACCTTCCTCATTGAGAAGCGAAGCATGCGATGACAAATCCTCATGATTTTCGATAATTTACCTATCGCATGCTATGACCAACGGGGAATGGCTTTACTTTCCTGTTAGGCCCAAAGGGCTTTACGTTCCTCCCAATTAGCAACGAAACTTTCCAAATAGTTTCTGAGAAAAGTCTGGATAGCACTCACCGTTCAGGAGACTGAAACATTCTTAGGCGGCATAACGATCTTCTTCGCTAAACCCATCGTCTTGAGAAATGTAATTGCCCACCAGGTCATATCAATCTCCCACCACTGCCATCCAGACTTGGCCACATTCGGATACGCATGATGATTGTTATGCCAACCTTCTCCATAGGTTAAAAGGGCCGCCCACCAAAGATTGCGAGAGTTATCATCAACCTTGAACGTGCGGTAGCCAGTCAGGTGAGAGGCTGAATTGATCAGCCAGGTTGAGTGCCAGAGTACTACTGCTCTGACAAACATGCCATAAATCACAAATGACCAGCCGCCTAGCGCATACAGCAACAGTCCTAGAGGAATCTGCAGGCTTAAGAAATAGCGATCCAGCCATTGATAGTAGGGGTCGCGGGCTAAATCAGGCGCATATTTTTGGTAAGTCTTACGTTCGAAAAATTTACGGCGAGGGTAGAGAATCCAAAGCATATGGCTCCACCAGAACCCCCGGCGAGCAGAGTAGGGATCTTTATCGTTATCTTCGGTATAGGCGTGGTGCTGCCGATGCCCGCTTACCCAAAAAATAGGGCCTCCTTGAATCGCCAACGCCCCCATTGTGGCGATCGCATATTCCAACCATTTAGGCGCCTGAAAACTCCGGTGAGTCAATAGGCGATGATACCCTAAACAGATGCCAATGCTGCCGAATAACCAGTGCAAAAAGATCACAACTCCTAGCGCCGACCAAGAAAAAAACCAAGGCGCCAGCAGGGCGATGGCATGGACGGCGCCAAAAAAAGCAACATTGGCCCAATTGAGCGTTAGCGACTGTCTGCCCCGGGGGGCAGGCGTTATGGTATTAGAGGTCATAGAATTTCCCTATTGTCGTAAGTTGGGGCCAGCAATAATTCCAGCCCTGATTGACCAGCAATCTCCAGCAAACAAGAGAAGCCTCGATCGGTTGCATTTCTTGCCGCTAGAGAGCGGCAAGAAATGCAAGTATTGCTTGCATTCTGATAGCCTAACAGTGATTATTGCATATTTGCAAGTAATACTTGCATCTTTTATCCATGACAGCAAAACGACCCCCAACTCGACAACGATTAATTGATGCTGCCCTGGAATTGTTTTCTTCACAGGGGGTGACAGAGACGACCACTCGCCAGATAGCTGAATTGGCCGGTGTCAATGAAGTGACTTTGTTTCGCCAATTTGGCAACAAGCATGGTCTG
>JAKSDM010001682.1 GCA_022360135.1 Pseudanabaenales cyanobacterium
CGCGCTGTCCCTCAACAAACGCATTATCCCATTGTTGGCTAAGACTATTGACCCAGCTCAGGTTCCCTCTGCTCTGAGAGATCTGCAGTATATCAACCTGACGGACAACCTGACGGAGGAAGACTACCAGCTGGACGAAAGTCAGCTGTTGAAAATTTTATGGCGGGACGCCGCCTACTATAAGAGGCACAAGATTCTACTGGTTAAGGCGCTAAGGTGGAAGCGGCAGTATCGTAACCCGAGCATCCTATTGCGAGACCACAACCTGCGCGATGCCGAAAGCTGGTTGAAGATAGCGAAACAGAGAACCCAACATCACCCTACCTCCTTGCAGGAAATCTTCATCGACGAGAGTTTGCGGCGCCCCCCCGCTACCTCGCTGGATGTGTTTATCACCTATTCTGAGGTGGATTCAGGCTTTGCTCGCAGGTTAAACGATGCGCTGCAGAATCAAGGCAAAACCACCTGGTTTGCACAAGAAGAGATTGCCGCTGGAACGAATTTTCAGCAGGAAAGTTATCGCGGCATCGAACGATCAAACAACCTTCTGTTTATCCTCTCTCCCAGTTCTGTCAATGCTCTGACTTGCATCAATGAGTTGGTGTATGCGGCTAAACTGAATAAGCGGGTTATCGCGATTTTGCATCGCCCCATAGACCCACAGGATCTTCACCCGAAACTTACCCCATTTCTTTGTGAACTTGGATCGAGTGGATTTAGCGATCAACAGTCTTCTCACTTAGAATTGGGGGCGTCTTCCCATTTAATGGGCGTCTCCAAGGTGCAGTGGATTGATTTCAATCAAGCGGAAACAGACTTTTTGACCCAATTCAATCAGCTGGTTAGAACGCTGGATACGGACCGAGAGTATGTGCATAGTCATACTAAGTGGTCGCAGCGGGCGTTGGAATGGAAGCAAAAAGGCCGCGATCAGGACTTATTATTGCGGGGCAGCGAACTGGTGATAGCCGAAAGTTGGCTCCAGGATGCTGAAGTCCATAATAAAAAACCCTCTGTAACCGATTTGCAAAAGGCGTTTATCAGAGAAGGTCGGGCGTTGTGCGATCGCCTCCAGCAACAAAAACAAGAACGCCAAAAGATCGAGTTAAGGGCTCGAATTGCCTCTTGGGCGATCCTGGCTGTGATTGTGACCACAAGCCTAGCTGGTTTTTCTTTCTATCAATGGAGACGCGCAGCCCGAAACTATGAAGAGGCGCTACGAGCTTTAGATAAGGCTCAAACGGCTTTGGATATCGCCCAAAACTATGAACAGACGATGCAGACTTTGAATCAGCCTCAAGGGGCTGTGCAACTACCGCAGCAAGCAGCGGTTCCAGCCCCAACTGCATCGCCAATCACAGAAACTCCAGATCAGGAGGACCCGCCTCCATATCAAGCCCTTCCCCAAGCTGAATCTGACGTTATCCCGCCAATCACAGCAACTCCAGATCAGGAGGACAATTCATTCAATAGCCTGCGAGCCTTTACCCAACGTGAACTTGACTCTATTCAGAGTGAACTTGACTCTATCCGCAGTAGACTTTCAGGGGAAAGGAAAACTCGATGAGACAATCCAGACGGTAGAGATTATAGCGGTTCTCAATTGCATTGACTATACCCTACACCCCACAACCCATACCCCGTCTTCATCAGATGTGTTCAACCCAAGTAAGAATTGCTATAAATCACCCGGAATCATCACCTAAATTTTATAATTGTTCGCCCTATTAAGAGTATTCACTCTAATCCCAGCCAATTCGTCTGGAACTGTGCCAGCATAAACATCGTCGGGGTATTCGAGGAATGGAATGCGCTCTCCGAATTGAGCGTCATCAACTTATCAGAATCAGGGTTGTTCATTGTGCAATTGGCATTCATTGGTGTGTTTGCTTCCCTGTGTTTCTGTGAAAATTATGGCGAATATGGCGAATATCGTTGCTAAGGTTTTACGTCCGTTAGTCAAGACCAAAATCCGACTCTTAGGCCAAACTCGTTGTGTCCACTCGACCTTACATTCAATGATTCGAGAGTGGATGTTCAACTATGTTGGCATACCCGCACAGGTTACCCATATTGCTGAGGAGTCTGATCAAATTCATATTTGTTTGACTGTCGGTAAACCTGAGTATGCAGACCCGCGCGAATGGAATCAGATGATTGAAAATCTTCGCCAGAGTAAGGAAAAGACTCTACCAAAGTCGCTGAGCTATCGTGAGATTACGCCAGACAAGCAACAGAAGGTCCACCAGATCCTGGCTCATTTGATTCGCTCAGGGACGCCCAATCAAGAAGTGCGCTGGGAAACCATCTATCCTCATCTGCGGGTGCTTGATCCAGATGAGTCTATGCTGAGCGGCGTCAAATCAGCCCTGGAGAACCCTCAAATTATTGATCCATGCAATGAGGAACTTGACCCCGATGTGGCTGAGATAGCTCTCTCTCAAGCGACTAAAATCGCGCTCCTACATCAGCATATCAATGTTGATGTAAACAGTTCGCTGACTGTCTTGCTCAATGCCATGAGGAGTGCCTGATTTTGACCTATCCCTCAATTCATCACCAGGATTGATGCTGCACACTGAACCACACACCCAGCCGATTCAAATGATTGTCCGGATTAAATGGACTGACATAGAAAATCGGTTCACCTTGGCGTCCGATTATCCCATCTAAGCCCATAATTAGCCCTGTCTCAAGGTTATAAGAGAGTTCTATCCGTTGAGTTTCCGCTATATCGACTGAGTTGGCATCGCTAGAATCATCGGTTCTGATGATGTTGATGACAATAGGCGCAATGTAACCCGGTTGAGGATTTTTGATCCTGATCTGGCTAGATTGCCAGTGAGGTTGGGCGCCGTCACTCGCTAGATTGACCACTCCGCCTAGGGCATTGTTGATATTTAACCAAACGCAGACATCGGATTCATCATCATAGGGTTGGTCCCAAGGATCAACTGCAGCCAGTTGATAGATAATAACGCTCACAAGGTGGGCGCCGATCGTTGAGGGGGCAGTTTTTAGCATGGAATGACTCCAGTAATTTTTTAAGCGAGCGATCGCCCGACTTCAAGAATTAAGAGGATGTTCTATATTTAGTGATGAATTGAGAAGAACTGGGGAAGAAATTATTGAGCCTTTCGGTTTGACATTAGGCATTAATCGAGAAAAAATCGGGAAGGCGATTTTCGGGCAATCGCCGAGCTTTAAGGATCTGCAGAAAATAACATACCATCCACCCATCCACTACCTTTTACTGGGACTTTATTTTGACGCAACTCCCTTATGGACTAGCATGGCTACTAGATCGCCGCAACTTTATCTCAATAGTTCCATTGATTGAGGATAACGAATTGGTTCTCTAAAGACAGTTCAGATTTCTCCAAATTTGAGATCGCTCGAATAATATCCTTATAGCTCATATTTTTTGATTTATCAGCATTTTGGAAAATAGCCAGAATTCCAGAGTGGGAAGGATCAGCTAAATGCAATTCTTGAAAGTCGTTACAGTTGCGTGTTAGCAATACATAGCCCTGTTGCTTTGCATAGCTTAAAACTACTGGATCAGGCTGACCTGCTAAGTTAACCTCATTGACTGTTAAAACCTCATGCTGTGAAGCTTGCAGTAAATTGACAAGATATTTTGCCTGAGAATCCTCATCTAGCAGTAGTCTTAGGCTCAAGAGAGGCTCCTTTAGCTTCTAGGCGGTGGCGTTCCTCATCTGCTTCAAGTTTGATTAAATCTTGATGACTCTCACAATATTGAATGGCCTCATAAATAGCTGAGATTGGTAGATCCCAATTCTCAGCAGCTTGCTCAGCTGTCATGTTATTGA
>JAKSDM010000431.1 GCA_022360135.1 Pseudanabaenales cyanobacterium
GCGGGGAACTTGTGGTGGGACAATCAACGCCTGACCTGAAACAATTGCAGGCATTACTGCGACAGTCGCAGGTGCTCAACCAGTGTCCCTTATTGCAGGAGTTGGAGCTGGTTGCAGACAGTGATGAGGTGGATGGCGATCAGAGGGATGGCGATCCGGTAGATGGCGATCCGGTGAATGCCAATCAGATGGACGCCAATCAGATGGACGCCAATCAGATGGACGCCAATCAGATAGACGCCAATCAGGCAAATGGCGATCAGGTCGATCAACCCAAACCGGCAGCGATTGATAGTACGAGTAAGCATCAGCCACCCAAGCTTCGGAAAAAACGATCGGTTCCTTCGTCTGCCCAAGCCGCCAAGGAATACCTGATCAACCTCATTACCACCCAAGGCTTAATGGGGTTAATCGCCCTGATTGAAAACACCCAAAGCCATTTTCCCGACGTGAGTGAAGCCACCGTAGAGGAATTAATTGAGCAGCTCTGTCAAGAAGGGCGTATGCGGATTATTAATCCCCAAGCCAGTCGCCAAGAGCAGTTAATTTGTCTGTAGACATAACATCTGTCATGCCCTAGACATGACATTCATGCGATGTGGACTCGTTCCTTAGCTCGATATCATGCAGCTATGGAAATTAAATTATTCACGTTTCGCTCCTCGTCTCCTGTTGTGAACACGTTCTCAGGTCAGAAAAATTGACGCGAGAGAACGTGTCGCATAGTCAAATAGCGCAAGACGCGACACATGAGCTTATCCAGCCTCTTTGCAAGGCTATGGAAATACATGCAGAGCTTTTCTCGTGATCATTGATGGGTAACCAGAAGAGCATAAACCCAGTTGCTCAAGCAGTCGGTTACTCCTCTTCATGAAACTGACAGCTATTTTTGTCTAGCAGTGATCTCCATTTCATGGAGTTTTACGACTGATTTAGGACCGCTATATAAAGGACTTCAACCCTTGAACAGATCAATCACTTGAGTACCAAGGAAGAAAAGTATGTCTTTGAATATCGATACGAAAGTGTCAGAATTGGCAACTTTAGATAACGAACAAACCGACGCTATACCACCATTTTCTGCTCGACAACGTTTACAACTGATTGGTTCGATAACTCACTTAATGATGAGTTCTCCACTCCATCGAAAATACCACATTTTAGACATTGCCGAGAGATTTGTTCCCGCTTTAATTCATAATCAATTTCGCTATTACGAAATTGATGGAAACCCAATTGGATTCGTTAACTGGGCATGGCTAACTGATGAAGTTGAGCAAAAAATAATAACTGGAAAATATAATTTGAATCTTGATGAATGGACGGGTGGAAAAAACTTATGGTTTCCCGAATTTATCGCTCCATTTGGTCATGCGCGTTTGATTGTTAAAGACTTACGCACCAATATTTTGCCCAAAGGAACACCCGCAAAATCCTTCAGGATTCGTCCCGACGGAACCCTCAGGTCTATTGCTTATTGGAAAGTATAGACCGTTAATCTCGTTCAAATATTTTGTTCCATTCATCAACTCAATTAATTTGAAGGTTTATCATGGGAAAAGTAATTCAAGAAATTAATAATGCCATCAACCCTTTTTATAAAAATGGGGGTAATGGAAACGATGATTTTTCAATCTACGGTGTTGGCGCAGCTTATGGGAATGAAGGTAATGATACTCTCAGAGCCTATGCAATTTATGTAAAACTAGATGGGGGTTCGGGGAATGACAAAATCTATGCTTATTCAGGTGGATCTGACCTCTATGGCGGTTCGGGTCATGACTACATTGAAGCTTGGGGACTTTCAAACAGAATTCAAGGCGGTTCGGGTGACGACACCATTAAAGCCCACGCCGCCCATAACGACGTCTCCGGTGGTTGGGGAAATGACACCATCAGAGCCTATGGCGGCTACAACAAGGTCCACGGCGATGACGGGCATGATTGGCTCTATGTCTATGGCATAGCTAACAATGCTTACGGTGGCGGTCATGACGATTACATTGAGGCCGCCGCTGCAGGGAACTGGCTCTATGGCGGTTGGGGAAACGACACCATCCGGGCCTATGGCGGCGCTAATATCATTGATGCGGGCAGTGGTCATGACACCATTGAAGCCTACGGTATCGCCAACATCATTACTGCGGGCAGCGGCAATCTCAATTTTACCGGTGGCGGATTAGGCAATGTCGTGTACCACGGTGGACATTGGGGCGATCTCAATGCGGTAGCTGGCGGCGCCGTTAATGTCTTTGTCCGTAGAGGGAATGGTCGCTTTAACGCCCTATTGACTGCAGCGGGTAATGTATCCGTGCATGTAGGCAATGGCGATAACCAGATTTTCCAAATGGGGGGATTAAACACCCATATCCATGTGGGGAATGGGGACGCCGTTGTCGGCATGGCCGGGGGCTTGAATGTGGCCACCCTGGTGGGCGATGGTCGATTCTATGGCGGCTTCCTTGGCCTCGGCAACGTGATGACCAAAGTGGGAACGGGGGATACCTATATTGCCGCCATCGGGGCTGGCAATGTGCTCACCCATGTGGACAACAGTCATAACACAAGCGATACGGCTGCTGTGTTGCTGGGCGGGGGGAATATCCTCACTAAAGCTGGCCAAGGGGATTTATATGGCGTCATGGGCGGCGGCTTTAATGTTGCCACCCATGTGGGCGCAGGGGATGTCTATATGGCGCAATTGGGGGGCGCCAATATTCTGACTAAAGTCGGCGAGGGTTTATCCGTCGGCGCCCAATTCGGCGCTGGCAATATTTTCACCCATGTTGGCGATGGCGAGACCCTAGGAGTGATGGGCGGTAACGGCAATGTCTTGACGAAGGTGGGAGACGGCCTCACCGCCGGACTGATGTTAGGCAGCTTTGGCAATGTCTACACCCATGTTGGCAGTGGCGACAGTTTTGCCTTAATGGCGGGAGCTGGCGGTAATCTTTTCACCAAGGTGGAACCCGCTGATATTAATGGCAGTCGCCCAACTGCCGATGACTACACCGTGGCGGCGATGTTTGGCGGCGCGAACGCCTTTACCCATGTCGGCGGCGGTAAAACTGGGGCGCTGATGCTTTCTGCGGGCAATCTGTTTACCAAAGTGGGAGATGGCGACACCGTCGCCGCCATGGCGGGACAGGGTAATATCGCCACCCATGTGGGCAATGGCGCAACCTTCGCTGCGATGATCGGCGCACCTGTGATTGGCCTCGCCCCGAATGTCCTCACTAAAGTGGGGGATGGCGCGACAGTTGGTTTGATGGCGGCCAATGGTAATGTCTTTACCCATGTGGGAGACGGCCCGACTATTGGTTTGGCGGCCGGTGACGCCAATATTATCACTAAGGTGGGCGAAGGGGATCAAATTACCGGCGCCATGGGTAAGGCCAACGTGATCACCCATGTCAGTCTAGAGGGTCATGACAATGGCAGTTACACCATGGCTCTGGGTGACGCCAATATCATCACTAAAGTGGGGGATGGCGACCAAGTTAACCTAATGGCGGGCAAAGCGAATGTCGTCACCCATGTGGGGGACGGCGACTCGATTAACCTGGCCGCCGGTGGACAGGCTAACGTCATCACTAAAGTGGGGGATGGCGATACAGTCACTGGCGTCCTGAACAGTCAGGTAAATGTGGTTACCCATATTGGCGACGGTGACGATTATCAGGGGATTTGGGGCCGAGCCAATGTGGTCACTAAAGTGGGTGACGGGGCATCGGTCAGCGCCCTGAAAGGGGACGCCAATGTGGTGACGGCGGTGGGTGACGGCGCCCAGGTGGGATTGTTGTGGGGTGACGGCAATGTGATCACCAAAGTGGGCGACGGTGTTTCCGTCAATGTGCTCAAGGGTCAAGCCAATGTCAATACCAAAGTGGGTGACGGAACCTCTGTGGCGGTGATGTCTGGCGCAGGCAACGCCAACATTCAAATCGGCGACGGTCTATCGGTATTCGCCGCCCGGGCTAACAACAATATCTCGGTCAAAATTGGCAACGGCGATTACTATGGCTTCGCCATTGCTAACGGGAAAGCCACTGCCTTACAAAACGCCAAAGCGTTCGGCCAAAATTTACTGCAAACCGGGGGCGGCTTCCTCGGCTCAGAGCTTATTAGCCAAGTGATTTGGGGGGCAGAAGCAACGGGTGGACAAACCAACGCTGGGGGAAACATTGACGCCTTAGAAACCCCATTAGCGATTAACCCAACCCTCAACCTGTCAGAAGATGACGCCAATATTGCAGTGTCAGTGGAACAAGCAAACCTGCAAGTATCGGAACCCGGCGCCCACAGCTCCTTAAACCAAAACAACATCCAACAGATCAATAACCACCAGCAATCCCAAGACGCCGAAGCCAGCCGCCAAGCCGCAAAACAGTCGGAAACTGTGGTGCAAAACGGTATCCAAGATAGCCGCGACAGCATTGATTCTCTGTTCCAGGCGCAGGATCAAGCCTTGAAGCAGGGCGAGGATGGCAAAGATTTCCTCACCGGCTCCGCCGATGTTATTGTCGGTCAATTGTCATCGTTAGATACCTATGTTTACAACCAAGACCCAGGCTCCGCCTTCAGCAATGGCGACACCGTCAGAGCCGAATACGCCAATGGTCTGCTGCAAGGGGTTAATCAAACCCTCAGTACGGTAGAAACTGACGCCAACAACGCGCTGCAACAATCAGCAGACCCGATTAGAGAGGCGCGTTTGCACATTGAACAGATCAACCAAGATGCATCTCTGCGCCAGAGCAACGCCCAGCAAAGTCAAACCGATGCAACCGATGTCGCTAATGATGCGAATCAACAAAAATGGGCGGCGGAAAACCGCGTTGCTCAGGCCCGAGCTGACGCACAGGGGCATACCAACGCCGCCCACACTCACGTCAATCAGGTTAATCAGGATGCGAACAGCGCCAAACTGAATGAAAGCGATCAGCCCAACAACCGCCAACCCGCAGCAGGGAGTGGACTCACAACCGATGTCCAAGCAAGCCATAACACCTATTCTTTCACCGATAAATCGGCGGCGGAGTTAGATAAAACTGCGGACGCTTTATTGACTGACGATCAGGCCAATACCCTCAATGTTGGGTTAGATCTGGATAATTTGGCTGCTTATCAAATGATCAATCCTACCCATAATGGGTCGGGTAAAAATGGGGGAGAGGAAAGCACCGAAGGCGGATTGACTGAGGAGCAAATTGCGGCGTTGCATGGGGCGGAGCAGGCGAATAATAATTTGGGTTTGAACGGCAATTGGGGGGAAAGCGGATCTATCACGAAATGGGTGGAAACTGTACATCAGTTAAAATCCAACAATCGTTTGTCATTTGAGGAATTTGAATTAAAGCTTGTAAATAAAGACTTAGACTTAGTAACAAAAGATAAGCAGAAGGGCGATGAAATAGCAAAAAAGAAAGCGGAAATAGAAAAAAATACTAATGATATATATAATCAGGGAATTGAAGTATTCAATAATAACGAGCCTAATCAAATAAAATATTTTTCGTACTTGCAAACCAAACAAGTCAAACTCAAAAAAGAGCTGGCAAAACTTGAGAAAGAGCAGGTAAAACTGGAAGCTGAAATCAAGACCAACGAATTTTATGCTGAGTTAAACGCTTGGCTATTAAGCGACTCAAGCTTAGATCGAAGTAACGTAGTAGTGGAGACCTATCAAACTATAAGAAATAATGTGCTGGGACGAATTGCGATTGAATTATTTTCAAATTCTGAAGTTCCGTCAAAAGCAATTAATTTTATTGATAAAGTCAAAGAAATCAGGAATAGTAATCCACGAATTGAAGATATTGATGCAGTTAATATAGCCTTAACAGAGATTTCATCTGATTTTAAGTTAGATGTAAATCAATCTAATCTATTGAAAGCAATCAACTCAGAAAATCTGCTTTTGAACTCTTTCGCCGATGAATTTAGAGCTACAATTGAAAATCATTTCAAATTAAATCCATCTGAATCAGTTGAGACATACCTGAATTATACAAAGGAAAGTCTTTCTGCAGCAATTGAAAATGCATATCTTGCTGTTTCATATAATAATCCAAATCTAGGGGATGCTAATTATTCAAGTCATTTTGGAAAAGGAAATGGTAACATTTCGTCTTCTGAAGTTGATGGCGAAAAATTAAAGTTTGGATCTAATTATGTCAGTATCAGTGTTACAAGAAAAGGGCAAATATCAGAAGCAGGTGATGCAGAAAAAGCTGATCTAAAAGTAGATAAGTTCAATATTCTAGAAGATGGCAAAAAATCTCCCATTAGCATTGGTCGTTCAGGGATTAAATACTCAGCCTATAAGTGGATTGGCTCTTTAATTGAGTCAGCTCAGGATCAGGATAAACACAGTCTACGTGCTTTAAAAGCCAGTTTATTGAAATACAAACGTGTTGAAGCAAGCGAATATGGGAATATTCTGAATAATGATGGCAATGACGAGCATCGTACGGGACGAGATTGGTGGGAAACTATCTATACCGAAGTTAGCAAAGGGCAGCTGAAAGATTCAGAATCTCCGTACTTAGAGGGTTCAAGTCCTCGATCAATTAATCACATTCTTGCCGATTCAAGTATTGCCAGTCTTTTGCATGTCTTGGCTTCTAAAGCAAAATTTGGATCGGATGATCAAAAGAAGACCGAGGCGCTACAGGCTGCAAACAATTTGATCGATGCTCTTTCAGGCAAAGGCCATGGATTGGACAATTTTGATCCCAATGGAACAAAAGCAGAGCAATTCGCGACAGCGGCAAAAAATTATTTCCAAGACTACCTTGATGGTAGAGGTACCGAAAGTTTGAGAAAAGCTATTCATGCAATTTCGTATGCTCCTGGAAATATTCGTTGGGGCGATGGCAGTACTAATTCCACTATTGGAAATCACTTCGATCCAATATTTGAATATGATAGCGATGTTAAAAAGATCAAGCTTTCTACGTCCAGTCGAATTATTTATGACGCTGTTAACTCAATTAGTAAGGTCATTGATGAGGACGATTTTAACTTCACAAAAATGGCTCTAGTTTTGGCAAGTGACGATAATACCAATAGTATTCTTAGTTCCTCCAAAATACAGAACATTTCTGAGGAAACTGGTCATTCATTTCAGGTGATAATTGACGATGATGGTAACAGATTTATTGCAGTGGAAGTTCCCGTTGAAGTGGAAGAGGGCGATATGGACGTGGAAGCGGACAATAATAAGCGTAAACGACTAGAAAATATTGGATTTGATGAAAGCTTATATGAAGAGAATGATAGTTTATTAAAGCGTAGCAATCGTAGCTCGTCTATTCTTCCAGAAGAAACTAGTGGTCTGGAAAAAACAACCAAACGTTTTGACTACGAAAAAACGCTCGAAACTACAACTAAATTTGGTGATGAATTAACGATTATAAAAATTCATGAACCCAATGGTGGGGAGCCAGTTTATCGTTTGCAAATCGACATCGGAGGTGATAAGTCCAAACGCATCAATGTATTTTCCTCAGAAAATCCAGTTCAAGCCGACGGCACTATTAAAATACCCGCCTGGAATACTATTGTCTCTCATGGCGAAAAAGTCGAAGGGGCAAGTTATACCAGTCGCTTAGAAAACCATTACCTCGGAGAAGACGATAAATACCTGAACATTGGCGCCAACGACTTCCGCAATGTGGAAAATCTACGAACTGCGGAAACTACAGCAGCCAATAGCGATAATAGCGTTTATCTACTGACCAAATATCGCGGGGTGGATGAAGGCGTAGATTTGAATATGCGCAAAAACCAAGAACAGATACTGCTAACCAGCTTAAGAGATCGGCAAAGCAAACAAAAAGACAGTATGGGATATGTCACGGTCGGTAAACATGCTTCTGTCACTTCTCAGGAAGCTGAAGCCGCCTTAGGCCGACTGGGAGCAGTCAGATTAATCAACGGTTACTGTCGAGTTCTGCCAAATACGCCAGAAACAACTAATAATACTTATAAAGTACAAGTTGAACCCGATGCCCTTGAATCACATCGAGCGGATGAAAGTAAATTTGCCAATGATATTAAGCGCACTGTCGCAACTGTGGCCAGAGCCCGCGAAACTACCTTGGAAGGTATCCGCTTATTGTCTAGTGAAACTTTGATAGAACGTGGCGACAGTGTCAAAGAAAAGCTTTTTCATAAAGCTTTCTATAGTGCGCCTAATTCCTTAAAGTCAACCATTAATTCAGCTCACTTATTAGATACTAACGGTAATATTCAACTGCACGTCGGGGATGGCGAATTCAATGCCGGATTCTGGGGCAACACCAATCTGGGGATAAAAATTGGGGATGGGGGCCTTAAAACAACTGCCTTTGGCGACAACAATGTGATGATTCATATTGGCGATGGCGACAGTGCTAAATCTACGATGGATGTCGGCGGCTATCGAGCTTTTGAAAGCGCCCAGGTATTTATCGGCGAGCGTAATGTGAGCTTTAACAGCGGCGAAAGTAATGACTTTATTGTCATGCTCGATAAATCCTTTCCCCTAGCGCCTTTCCAAAGCCCCTTCAATGGGCCATCGGATATTGTGGGGTATTTGAATAATGATATCGCTGGTTTTAGTTTAGCCGCCAATGCAGAAGAACAAATCGATCCGCTGACGGGCGACCCAATAGCAGTCGAAAATGATTTCTATGAGTCCCAAAATTACCTGTGGTCTGTTGATAACGCCAAACAAATTATCCAGCAGATTTCAGCCCTGGATATGAACAGCGCCGTCGAGTACGACACCCTGTTCGATTACGGCAGCGAACAAGACCGATCCGATCGCGCCTTAAAAGCCGATGCCGAACGCAAAGCCAACGCCATGTTTAATCAGGCGATGGCTGGGGAAAGCCCCTGGACCTCGGCGAAAAACCGCAATCTCAAAGATCAAAACTTCAATATCACCGTCGCCGGTCAAGGCAGCGATATTGTGATCGCCAATGGCGACAATCAATTTATCTTTGGCGATAACGTGCACTCCATCCTGGATACCACCATAGCTTCCCTCTTTGGAGTATTGAGTCAAGATCCCGGCAAAAACGGCATGGTATCCAATCCTCTAGCGGTCAGCGGCGGGGCCAGCGCCAAAGCTGCCTTCTTAAACACCCTGAAAAATCTCGGCCAAGATACCTTCAGCCGCGTCATGGCCCGCACCACCGCAGGATTGCCGGATATGAGTTTTGGCGAAGCCTTTGGTCTGGACTACACCGCCGCCGGACAACTTGTCGTCACCGACCCTGAACTGGGCTCCGCTGTAGACTTAACGGGCTATGCCCAAGCGGGTCTACAAGGCATGATGGGCGCACTGAGTCATTTTGGCAATACCAATCTAGGCTTTTATCTGGAATCGAGCCGTTTGGTAGAGTCCCTAAGAACCGCCCTTAATCAAGAATCTGAGGAGATCGCGATCGCCAATTTTCGAGATTCCCTGGTGGGTCAATCTGCTGATGGAACTGGCCAAAATTCAACTGTTGACAACGGCGCCCCGGCTAGCTCAACAGCGAACAATAATGGCGCAGAACAACCAGCAGCCAGCGACGGTTCTGCTTCCTCAGCCCCTGGCGTTCCCCCAATGAAAGCCTCAGAAGTGTTCGGTTTTGGCGCTCTGAAATTGCCCTCTATCTTCGACTTTGATATTTCCAGCGGCTTCTCGTCAATTCCCCAGATGATCAATGACATGGCCGGGTTGCTGGATAGCTTTGAAGGCGACATCGACACCATGCAAACTCAGATGTTCGACTTCTTTAGCAACAGCGGCTATATGCAGGGCGACGGCGACTTACTGCTCAGTCTGGGTAACAACAACTTTGCCTGGGGTGGCGACGGCGCCGATATTGCGGGCTTTATGGGGCTGAATAACAATTTTTGGGGCGGCCGTGGCAATGATATGTTCTATGGGCTGGGTGAAAATAACCAGGCCAGCGGAAATGCTGGCGATGACACCGCAGTATTGCTGGGCATCAATAATATTTTCCTCGGCGGCGATGGTCGCGATTTTGGCTTAGCCGCCGGTCGCAATGGCAATTTGGCTGGCGGCAATGGCGCTGATACCCTGTATGCGCTGGGGGACAACAGTTGGCTGACCGGCGGCGGCGGCAACGATTATCTGGTGGCTGTGGGCAATTACAATGGCGTCAATGGCGGAGAGGGCCATGATTATGCGGTTATGATTGGCAACTTGGGCGCTGTGGATTTGGGCGACGGCCATGATGTGGTCAGTGTTTTTGGCAACAAAAACACGATTAAAACTGGCATAGGCGACGATCTGCTCCGCCTCATGGGTCACCAGAGTGAGCTATCCGCAGGGGACGGCAATGATTTCATCTGGGTAGAATCCGACGCCCGCGATAATACGGCTGTCGCAGGTGATGCCGGGGATGACACCTTTGTATTGGGGGGATTGAATAACCGCTACTTCGGCGGTGAAGGCCATGACAGTTTTATTCTCAGTCACAACTATCAAGCTGCAACCATTGGCGATATCAGTGCCGATGACCGATTAATCTTCGCCAATGTGACCTCCGACCAAATCTGGTTTACCCGCCAGCAGAATGATTTGCTGATTAACTTAGATGTCGCCAACGACCAGCCATTACTCAATAGCGCTGGAGACGACCTGCTGGGCGGCGCGGCGTCGGCGCTCACCCTAACCGATTACTTTAACGGTCGGCAAGCAGATATTGTGGTCAATCCGACCGCGATCGCCGATACCGGCGAAGCCGCCTACGAAGCGCTGACGCAGGAAGCCTTAGCCCAGCTGATTCAAATCATGTCAGCCTATGATGTAGTCGGTTCAAGTGAAGCCTTCTTAACCAATGTAACGGTAGACGATCAGCAAAACCTGGTTATGGCCTGGAATGACACAGCGCTGCACCAGGGGTCGGCCTTCGTGGTGTAATTGAAGCGGTGTGAAGCCCACCGTGAGCTTTGTCGATGATTACGGTGAACATCAGGTAAATAGGGGTAAACGCTAAAGTAGCTCTGACGCCCTAGCAGCAAGGGTAGAACGTTTACCCCGATGCAGAATGATATGGTCTGAGATCGGTTCACTCTTAAACCGCTCAACAATAAACAATATAGGCTAAGCCGTTGCTAGCAGCATCAACATAGGGATTGTCGATCTGGGCGACGCCAATAACTGGGTTTGTCGGTGGCGTCTTGGGAGCCAAAAATCAGATCAAAGTTGTCGAATAGAGGCTGCATCCAGGGGGTCAGGGTCTGGTTTGAGTTAAAACTTGCTCTCCAGAGTAATCGAGCCGTTTTGAAATAGCTGGCTAAACATCTCGGCCTCATCCTCCCCATCCCCCCTGCTGCTTTTAAGCTTCCAGCACCACCCTGCCCACGGGATAAGCCATACAGGTCAACACGACTCCGTTTAGTCGTTCACTTTCCTCTAGGGCGCTGGGTTCGTCTGCATACTTCACTTCACCCTCAAGTAACTTCTGCTTACAGGTTCCACAGACTCCCATGCGGCAGTTGCTGGGTAGGTCAACCCCTTCTTGCTCCGTCACATCCAGGATACAATCTTCGCCGTCGCAAAACACCTCTTTGCCGGATTTAGTCAGGATAATGGCGGGTTGAGCGGTCGCCAGGGGGGGGACGGGCTTGGGCAAAGGAGTCGCCAACTTGAGTTCGGGTTGATCGCCATCCGAGGTTAGATCGGTTGCAGCCGAATGATGATGGATATTTTCCACAATAGCCGACGGGGTGGACTTGCGCTTGGGGAGGGTTCGAACGCCGAAACTTTCTTCGAAGTAGTTCTGCATCGGAAAGTCTAGCCCTGCCAACAAGGTCTTTATGTCAGCCATGAAGGGATTGGGACCACACAGGTAGACCCTGCGATCGCGAAAGTCAGGTGCGATCGCGCTTAGCATATCCTGATTCAACCGCCCCGTATAACCAAACCAGGGTTGTCCTGGCTCCGAACGAGTGATATTCACCGCCAGCTTAAAATTCGGGTGTTGGGCGGCCAACAGCGCTAAGCGATGCTGGAAGATGATATCCCTTGGGCTTCGAGCACTATGCACAAA
>JAKSDM010001093.1 GCA_022360135.1 Pseudanabaenales cyanobacterium
TACGGTTTGAGGATTCGTGTCTATCGCAGTGATGCCTTCGATGGTCGCGAATTAGTTGCTGGAGAGCCTCAGGCTGCGTTCACAGGTGGTCTCGGCTTGAAACCCCAAGAAGCGCCTCTCTTTGAAACGGCTACTCAGATTGTAACTGACCAGACCACCTATGAAGACCTCTGCAATGTCTTGGACGGCTGCAATTGAAGGGGGCATGACTTAGTGAGATGGTTTGGGTAAAGAATTGTGGTTTGTTTGCTGAATGGGGGCTAGAGATTTATGGCAATTTGGCGGCGATTATGGAAACATCAAAAGTCAGGTTGGGATCAGCAATTTGCACCCACAACCTCTAAAAATGCAGGCTTTACTTTAATTGAGCTTCTCGTTTCAATTATCCTGGCGTCCCTAGTGGTGACGCCCCTGCTAGGTTTTATGATTAACATCTTGCAGTCAGATCAGAGAGAACAGGCAAAGTATGCTACCGAACAAGACCTACGGGCAGCGGCAGACTACATCGCCAAAGATTTAGAAGAGGCAGTCTACATCTACGATCGGGCAGGGTTAGCTAGTATTACCGACGATTATGCAACAGTCACCTGTACGGGGGGGTGTGATAGTGATACTTCAGCAGGGAGTAATCTGCCTGCTGATCCAGACATAGTGCCTGTCTTAGTCTTTTGGAGAAGGGTGTTTGTGCCAGGAATCGAAATTGGCGAGCCAGACGATGCGTTTGCTTATTCCCTAGTTGCTTATTATTTGATTAATGATGACGATCCTACCTGGTCCGGCGCTAGTCGTATTGGCCGTTTTGAGATAGCAGGCGCCGTCACAGACCCCTTCAATGCTTCTATCTCTCTTAAGAACCCTGATCCTGGATACAATCCCTTTAACCTCAGCGAAACAGGTACTCTCCAAGAGAAGATGAACGACTGGTATAAAGCTGATGAGCCCTATGACAGAGATCCTATAGTTCTAGTCGACTATATTTACTCTTCTTCTGATGATCCTCCTCCTTTTGAATCTTGCCCAGAAGCTGATGGTTGGACTCAAGTACCAGACTATGATGATCCTGGGGTCGATCCAAAGTTCCAAACTTATGGCTTTTATGCTTGCGTCAAGTCTAATAGCTTAAACTCCAATGAACCAGGCGCCAACGAAATTGCTCGGGTGTTTCTGAGGGGAAATGTTTTAGCTCGACTCAACGATCGAGACAATATTCCTAGCTACAACGACGATACTAGTAAAGTAAGCTTCAGAAATGCAAGCTTCTTCCCCCAAACCAGAATTGAGGTTAAGGGCAATGGTGGCTTGTGAGGTTAAGGGCAATGGCGGCTTGGGTTTATAGAATAGGCAGGGCGGTCATTGAATTGTTCAACGATCGTTTTAAGACGATTTTGGGTGTGCTTGGAGCAGTTGTGGATCAGAAAGGCAGGACAAAAACGATGGGTCTTCTAACCAAATTGAGAGCGCCGAGACGATCGCAATCCATGTTTCTAAAAGCAACAACCTTCCCAAAACGGACACCACCACCACCAGAAGCTGGATTTACGCTGATCGAGATTATTGTGGTTACCGTGCTTATTAGCGTTTTGGCGGCGATCGCAGTTCCCGGTTGGCTCGGCTTTGTCCAGCGGCAACGGGTTAACACCGTCAGAGATGAAATCTTTATCCTCCTCCAGAGAGCGCAAGATGAGGCTAAGCGGAGAAAGCTAAGCCGCAGAGTTGAGTTTGATCCAACCAGCGACCCCCCCCGATACGCCGTGTACGAGCCCGGCTCTACAGCTGCAACCGCCCCACCTAGCGCCTTCCAGAACCTCGGGGCTGAGCGTGGCTTGGGTTCCGGCGAAGTGCTACTCTCCGTAACTGGCAGGGATGATTCTGTTCCCCTACGTTCCATTACATTTGACTATCAAGGCGCAGTTGAGTACGTTGACGATGCTTCCGTAGACTTCGATGACCTAGAGAATTTCAAAGTTGTTGTCACCACACCCAATGGTGACGACAAGCGATGTGTTAAGGTGAGAACGCTTCTGGGGGCGTTGGTGCAACAATCAAACGACGACTGTGATAACTGAGTCTAGGTTCAGCAACCGCAGGATGGGCGAAGGGCGATCGCCAGGGTCAACTCAATTGTTCTCCAACCAAAGGGTCAACTCTTGGCGGGTTGAAAAGTCTAACAACGACGCCCCCAACGCCCCCAACTGAGCCAGAGATAACTGCGCGAAAATCTTCCTTGTCAGGGCCGTTGCAATGCAACGGCCCTGCTGCGTTAGCGGTAAAACGCTACAGGGCATCCTGATACAGATGTCAGGATGTTAAGCAATGCACAGTAAGCGAGCCTGGACAGATTGCTGGCGAGGGGGGCCTGTCAAGAGAGCAGCCGCAGGGTTTACGCTGCTAGAAGTGCTGATTGTATTGGCTATGATTGGGACCTTGAGTGCGATCGCCGCTCCGGCCTGGACAACTTTTCAGGCGGTTCGCAAACTGAATGTAGCTCAGGACCAGGTGCATCGAGCCCTGCGGATGACTCGGAGCAATGCTGTAGAAGAAAAGGCGGCATGGCAATTCAGCATTCGAGAAGCCAATGGAGTGGTTCAGTTGGCCGTTCATCCCGAGACCAACTTGCCGTCTGATACTGCTTGGCAAAACTTAGAGGAGAGTATTCAGTTAGATACAGAAACTACCCTACAGCGAGCCGGGGAGGTCCGCCGCATCAAGTTCGACTACCACGGCAATGTTAAGCCGCCGTTTGGACGGGTGACCTTATCTAGCCGTCGAGGGGGAAGCGCCAAACGCTGCGTAATTGTATCTACACTCCTGGGCGCCATGCGGCAATCCAAAGAGCAATCTCGACCTCAGCGAGGGAAATATTGTTATTGATGGCTTTATAACAGGATTTATCGCCCGATAGGCAGGGTTGATTCGGGGCGCCCACTTAAAAGCGAGAACTAAGGGTTAGGATTTTCTGCTGCATTGTATGGATGTTTCGGCCTTTCATTTATAAAATACAATTTGAGGCATTCATGGCGTCGGTAGCGTTAAAGGTTGAGTTAGTTCAATGCTGGTTCGCAGTAGTAATAATATCTACAAAAAACTCAAACAATCCTTAGGGATGATGCCAGATTTTATCATCATTGGCGCTCAGAAGGCAGGAACCAGCTCACTCTATGCTTATCTGACAAAACATCCTTTAATTCAGGCCGCCTCTACTAAAGAAATTCATTTTTTCGACACGGGTTTCTCTAAGGGAAAATCTTGGTACCGCAAACATTTCCCTAGTATTATTGATAAATTGAAGGCGAAGCTAAAAGGGAAATCAA